>CAYYHC010000076.1:0-10157 GCA_964471715.1 uncultured Lentimicrobiaceae bacterium
CATTTGAATGTGGTCAGCAACGATGCGGCAATGGGAAGTGTAACCGGTTCGGGAGACTATCCTTACGGAGCAAATGCCACGATGATGGCGACTGCCAACGAAGGATTCCGCTTTTTGCAATGGAACGATGCCGTTACCGATAATCCACGCAGTATCACGGTATCAAGCAATGCAATCTATACCGCCATCTTTGAGATTGAAACCCATATCATTGAGATTGATCAGGATGAAAACGACACCACAGGAACCATAATCGGTGGTGGTGAATACAATTTGGGTGATACCATCACTCTGACCGCCGTTCCGGAACCTTGTTACCGTTTTGTACAATGGAGTGACGGAAATACCGACAATCCGCGTGACCTTGTGGTAACCGAGGACATCAGTCTGTCCGCAACTTTTGCCTTGATCGTGTATAACTTTACTGCAATCGCCGAAATCGACACAATGGGTACGGTAACCGGCAGCGGCGAGTACAATTGTGGTACAACCGCCATTTTGACCGCCACACCGGCAGCCAATCATCATTTTGTATCGTGGAATGACGGAAATTTGGACAATCCTCGCAGTGTGGAGGTTGGCAGCGACAGTTCATTTGTTGCCCTATTTGCCTATAATGTGGGCATTCATGAAAACGGCACTTTGAATCACTTGATTACGGTATATCCGAATCCATCTTCGGGCGAAATCAACTTCAACCGTCAGGATGTTCAAAAAGTGGAAATCTTTGATTTATCAGGCAAATTGGTACTTTCAACGACTAATGTTTCCGATACCGATATTTCGAAATTTGTACCGGGTATTTACACTTTGCGCATTACCTTGCCGGAAGGCATTGTAATGAAAAAGATAGTGAAGACGGAAAATTAATAACTATTTGTATGCAATCAAAAGGGGGAAGCAAAATAGTTATTTCCTCCTTTTTTTGTGTAATGTTTCGGAATTAAAATAAAAAAAGTCGGAAATCATGGAAAATCCGACTTTTTTTTATTAGGTAAAGCAATTTTTATTTAAAAGCATTTTCGCTCAATCCATCACCGGTGAGTGCCAAACGACTCATATATGACGGTGTTTCTTTACCTAAATACTTATCAACGTATATCTTAGCCAAGTATTGTCCCAACATGAAACCATGTCCGCGCATACCCACCAACAATCCGTTTTCGGGATCTACAATGTAGCGGGGTTCGGTATAGTAGCCGGTCCAAAATGCCTGGAAGCTGACGGCACCTAATTGCGGAATCCATTCGCGGAATACCTCGGCAGCGATTTCCAAAAACTCTTTCGAGTTGTATTTCAGGCTCTTACCGGCTTCGGCGGGGTCGGTAGCCGGAGATGCGCAACCAATGATTTGTCCGGTTTCGGCAAATTGCTGTCCGTAAACTGCCGAAAATCCTTTGTAGTGTCGGCGGTCAATCAACATATCCAACGAGTCGCCATCTTTACCCATTAACGGCAAACGACCGGTGATAAATGCTTGGTGTTTAATAGGATACAATCCCGTTTCAATACCCAATTGGTGAGCAAATTTAGCGGCATTGGCTCCCAAAGCATTGACAAAATGTTCGCAATGATATTCCACATACTCTTTTTCGTGCGTGTAAACCAATGCCATAAATCCCTTATCGGTGCGCTGTACTTCCAATAAATGACAATCTTCGAGCAAAATTCCACCCTTTTCGCATGCCAAATGACGAATATAATCGATAACCAAACCCGGCGTTGCCTGCCAACAATTCGTGGTAATCAAAGCGGCACTATAGGTCGATAAATTGCGATTAAAGTAAGGAGAAATCTCTTTTTGGAACTCTTTTTTGTCAACCATATAGCCGTCCGACCACGCCAAAGAGGCTTTTAACGCATCGTAAGTGGCTTGGTCGTGGGCAAATCCAACATAACGCGTAGGTTTGTAATTGACATTGGTCACTTTTTGTATCGATTTGAAGATTTCTTGATTATGGTTGGCAATGTCGGAAATTTCCGGAACAGAGAAAGCCGGACGTCCGCCGCCAATATTACGCCACGAGGAACCGCGCTCGGCATTCACCAACACGGTTTTCTTGCCGCTTTCAGAGAAATATCTGAACAAGCCGCTTCCGGTAATTCCACCGCCGGCAACAAAAACATCACATTCCACTTTACGAGTCGCTTTGTGAACATCGGTGATTAATTTCGGATTTTGGTTTGATGGTTGCAACTCACTGATTGTTATTTGGTTAGACAACGGTCCGCGTGGGGTTGCCTCTCCCACCACTTCAATACCGTAAGCGCGAAGCAATTGTTTAACGCGCGGGATACACCGTTTCCCACGACATGTGCCCATTCCGACACGTGTGGTATGCTTCAACTCATCAACAGAAATGACTTTGCGATCACCAACAACAGATAATATTTTTTCAATTTTCACATCTTCGCAATGGCAAACGTAAGCAGGAGCCTCCGAAGAATCATTAACAGCTTTAAATTTAATTGGTTCCGGATAGTTGGATTGAACGATAAATCCGGTTACATCAGTCAATTTTTCGCCACTGATCGTGGTTGATTTCACGCGAGCGACATTGGTTTTGTTGGGTTTCAACATTACTTTTTCAACAATGCCCTCACCTATTTTTTCACCTTTGTCGTTGACCAAAAAGACTTCGGCATTTTCGTCCACGTGATATTCGATAGGCAGGAACAACCAATTTTTCGCCAAATTATAGCCAAAGATTGCCAATCCCGGACAATGAGAAACACATTCCATACAGCCGATGCACTTGTCGTAATCAACAACCGGCACAGTGGAGGTAGATGATTTGGTGATAGCGCCTTGGGGACAAGAGAACGAACACGGATTGCAAGCAAAACCATACAAACAATCAGGAATAACGAATCCTTTGGCATTCATTCTTTCGGTAGTCGGCTGAGTAGGATGCTCCAAAATGCGAACCGGATGTTGTTGAGAATCCATATATTCTTTGGAAATAGCGAGGTAGTCATCGTAGTTAACCCGTTTCCCGAGGTCCATCGCGATTTCCATTGCCACCTGTTTACCGCGCAAAACGGCACACGTACCCTCACCCACTCTCACGGAATCACCGGCGCCATGTGCTTGTAATCCAAAGACATGTTTTCCTTTTTCTAAAATCTGATTATCGGAAATCAAGCCGGTACATATATTAATTACATCAATATTATCAATAATTTTTTCGGTTCCCGCTATCGGTTTAAAGTTTTTGCATTCGGCAATCACGGCGCCCACGATGCCGGTACGGTCTTCGTTGGGGATGGCGCGCAAAAGCACGTGCGACGGATAGATGGGAATGCCGAGACGGCGAACACGATTGGCCTGTACGGGGAAGCCACCTTCGTGGTCTTGCGCTTCAATAATGGCAACCACTTTTGCACCTGCCTGCATAGCCTGATAGGACGTCAGATAGCCGATATTTCCGGCACCAACCGACAAAATTCTTTTACCGAGCAACGTATGTTCAACATTCATCATTTTTTGAACGACAGCAGCAGTATAAACGCCCGGCAAATCGTCGTTTTCAAATACCGGCATAAACGGAACGGAACCGGTAGCTACTACAAGATGTTCAGCATCAATATAAAAAATGGAACTATCTTTTAAATTCTTAACTGCCACCCGTTTCCCTTCCAGCAAATCCCAAACGGTAGAATTGAGTAAAATGCCGGAATGGTCGTCGCCGGCGAGAGTTTTGGCAATATCAAAACCACGCATGCCACCATATATTTTTTCTTTTTCAAAGAAGAAAAATTGGTGAGTTTGCATATTGAATTGACCGCCAATGCGTTCATTATTATCTACAACAATGTTGGCGATTCCCATTTTGTTAAGCCATTCGCGGCAAGCCAAGCCCGCAGGACCGGCACCGATAATAACGACTTGCGTTTTGTATATTTTCAACCCTTGGTCTCTCTTTTCGGCTTCCATTTCAGGCAAGTATTGATGCGGTACTTCTTTCACCGATTTTACGCCATCTACGGGAGTAATACAGATTCTTTTGATAACACCGTCAACTAACATCTCGCAGGCACCGCACTTGCCGATGCCACATTCCAAGCTCCTTTCGCGCCCCTCCAAACTATGGCTGTGAATAGAAAACCCCGCCTGATGCAACGCTGCCGCAATGGTATATCCTTTTTGCCCTACGACTTTCTTCCCGTTAAATTCAAAAACGACTTCTTCAGTTTGAGGAATGTCTAAAATTGGATGTTGATTGATTTTATACATTATATTGCTTTTATATTGTTGATTATTAGAAAATTGTATTAAATTTCAATTTAGAATTTTAAATGGCAAATTTAATCTTTTTTGTATAATGGTGAACATTTTGTAAATTATTTATCAATATTTTTGTGGTATATATCATATAGTCGGGGTGCTTTAATTTGCATTAAGCGCCCCGACAATTATATATTTATTGAATTATTCTAAAAAGATGTTTTACACATATTTTTCGCCAAAATCCAACTGCACATCGTTCACATATTGACGTATTTGTTGCTCGTTTTCTTTCTTGCAAATCAACAAAACATTATCATTTTCAACTACAATATAGTCATCTAAACCTTGAATAACCACTGCCTTATTTTTAGGAACATTAATAATACAATTATTGGTATTATAAGTCTTTACTTTGTTTCCGGCAATCATATTGGCATCGGCATTTTTGTCGCTAATTTCGTACAAAGCGCCCCAAGTTCCTAAGTCTGACCAGCCGAAATCGGCGGCATAGACGCAAACGTTGTCGGCTTTTTCCATGATGCCGTAGTCAATGGAAATATTGCGGCAAATTTGGTAAGTTGCGTTGATGAAATTGGTTTCACTGGGGGTATTATAAAGTCCTTCACCTTGTTTGAAAAGGTCGTCCACCTCGGGCAAATACTTCTCAAATGCCGTTTGAATTTCTTTGAGTGACCACATAAAGATGCCTGCATTCCATAGAAATTCCCCACTTTCCACAAATTGTTTTGCCACTTCAAGTGCCGGTTTTTCGGTAAATATCTTCACCGGAAAAATGGAAGGGCACTCTTTTTGAACTTGTTCTTCTTTATATTGAATATAGCCGTATCCCGTGTTGGGTGAAGAAGGGCGGATACCGATGGTGAGTAACTTTTGATTGTTTTTTACAAAATTTAATCCATTGGTAACTACTTCTTTAAAGACGTCTTCTTTTAAAATGATATGATCGGAAGGAGCAACGACAATGATTGCGTTAGGGTTCTTTGCTTTAATTTTGTAGTTGGCATAAGCAATGCAGGGGGCAGTATTGCGACGCGCCGGTTCCAACACAATTTGTTCCTCAAGCAGTCCCGGAAGTTGTTTTTTGACCAAATCCGCATACATTCTGTTGGTGATGATGTAAATATTTTCTTTGGGACATACTTCTTCAAAACGACGGAACGTTTTCTGTATCAACGAAGTACCATCATCTAAAATATCAATAAATTGTTTGGGAGTATGTGTACGACTCATGGGCCAAAAGCGGGCTCCTACTCCACCGGCCATGATAATGCAATAAAAATCTTTATTTATCATAAGGAATGGTTTTGTTTAAATACAATCTGGAAACGTAAAAGTTTGATAAAAATTTTATCCACACTTGGAATAAGAACAATTAGAGCAAGTCAGGCAACCTTCTTTAAATTCCATTGTATTCTCTTCGTGGCAATTAGGACAGATAGCGCCTATTGCTTTGGTTCCATCTTTAATAAACTTTTTGAGGGCACGAATCACGCCGTTTTTCCATGAATTAATACTGTCTTCTTGAAAATTTAATCCGGAGATGATATTTACGACACTATCCAAAGGAATATTATGGCGCAATAAAGCGGAAATCATCTTGGCATTATTCCAAAATTCGGGATTAAAAGAGCGTGACAAACCTGTAATAATATTATTGTAACCGTCTTTATCTTTGTAGCAAAAATCGTAGGATTTGGTTCCATCTTGTTGCACATTTTTGGTAATGCTTCCGCGTTCGACCCAGCGCGGCAACGGCAATCTCTCATCGTCGGTTTTTCCGGTAAAAATTTCGTACGGTGTTCCGTCAGCGCGAAGTCCGACAAAAGCGACCCAATCTTCGCTATTATTTTTGAACCGAATGACCTCAGCTTTTAGTTCATGCGGTCGTTTAAGGTTTTGTCTTTCAGGTTCTTTCGGTTTCGGAGCAGTAACAGCATTTAAGACACCGTCGCGCGAGCCATCGCGATAAACGGTCAATCCTTTGCAACCGCATTCCCATGCTTTCTGATATAATTGACCTACTGTTTCCTGACTTGTCGTTGACGGCAAGTTTACGGTAACCGAAATGGAATGATCCACCCATTTTTGAATCATACCCTGCATTTCAACCTTTTTTAAATAATCGGTATCGTTTGCCATCGCTTTGAAATAGGGTGATTTTTCCACAATAGCGTTAATCTCTTGTTCCGACATATTGGGGAGATTTTGGATATCGTAGCCGTTAACTTCCGCCCATTGCAAAAATTTCTGATGGAAAACAAGGTATTCCTCGAAGCAGTCGCCACTAACATCGCGTACAATTTGCTGACCGGCAATGATTTCGTTCGGATTAATTTTGCGTCTGCGTTTATAGACAACATTGAAGGCAGGCTCAATTCCGGAAGTAGTTTGTGTACAAATACTTACACTTCCCGTAGGGGCGATAGTCAGCAGAGCGATGTTTCGTCTGCCATAGCGAACCATTTCATCATAGAGTTTATTATCGGCAGCTTTGAGGCGGAGGATGAACGGATTTTGTCTTTCTTTAGCGCTGCTATATACGGGGAATGCGCCGCGTTCTTTTGCCAATGTAACGGAAGAGTGGTAGGCTGCCAATGCCAAGTGTTTATGAATTTCGGTAGAAAAAGCATTGCCGTGGGAGGTACCGTAACGGATATTCAGTGCAGCCAACATGTCGCCTTCTGCAGTGATTCCCAGCCCGGTACGTCTTCCCTTAAGCGATTGCTTTTTAATTTTAAGCCACAAATCTTTTTCAACACGTTTCACGGATTCTTCTTCAGGATCATTCTCGATTTTTTGGAGAATTTGATTAATTTTTTCTAATTCCAAATCGATAATATCGTCCATCAGACGTTGTGCATATTGAACATGTTCTTTGAAAAGTGGCATGTTAAAAGTTGCTTTGTCGGTAAATGGTTGATCTACGTAGCTGAACAGGTTAATGGCTATCAAACGGCAACTATCATAAGGACAAAGCGGAATTTCGCCGCAAGGGTTAGTGGAAACGGTTTTAAATCCGTCGCTTTCGTAGCAATCGGGAATTGCTTCACGGTGAATGGTATCCCAAAAAAGGACACCTGGTTCAGCGGATTTCCACGCATTATAAATAATTTTGTTCCACAACTTGCGGGCATCGATAGTTTGAACAAATTTAGGTTTAGCTGAATCAATAGGATATTGTTGGGTGTAAGGAGTTCCATTTTTGACGCATTCCATAAATTCGTTATCGACTTTTACGGAAACGTTGGCACCGGTAACTTTACCATCTACCATTTTTGCATCAATAAAACGCTCTGCATCAGGATGTTTAATAGAGATAGAAAGCATTAGGGCACCGCGGCGGCCATCCTGTGCCACTTCGCGGGTTGAGTTGGAATATCTTTCCATAAAGGGAACAACACCGGTTGAGGTCAGTGCGCAATTCTTTACGGTACTGCCGGCGGGGCGGATGTGCGATAAGTCGTGTCCCACACCTCCACGACGTTTCATCAGTTGCACCTGTTCCTCATCCATCTGCATAATACCACCGTAAGAATCTGATTGTTTGCCATTTCCAATAACAAAACAATTCGACAAAGAGGCTATTTGATAAAGATTGCCAATGCCGGCCATCGGACTTCCTTGCGGAATGATATATTTAAAATCTCTCAATAACTCAAATATCAACGATTCTTTCATCGGATTCGGATATTTTTTTTCAATCCGCGCAAACTCTTTGGCAATTCGATGGTGCATATCATCGGGGGTACGTTCCAACAAATTCCCTTCCGGATCTTTCAACGCATATTTATCCATCCAAACACGCGCTGCCAACTCGTCATTATGAAAATAATCTACAACATTCTGAAAAATATCGTCCTTAATATATATTTGTTGTGGCTCTTCAATTGTTAACTGACTCTCTTTACCGGTAGGAATCGCTTGTTCTTCAACATTTTCAAATAAATCTGTCGGATCATTCACTACAGAATTTTTTGTTTCTTTCTTTTTTTCAACAGAAGAAACCATTTTTTTTAATTGTTGATCGCGTAAAAAAAGCAGGCTTTTGTCCTGTGTTTTTTTTGTTTGATTTTCTGCATTATCTTCTACTGCAGGCACACTATCAAAAAGCGAAAACATATCTTCCATAGTATTTTGATTTTTATTATATCGAACCACAAAAAACGTTTTTTTTGTTCATTATGAGATGTGTTATCAGCCGAGTTCAATTTAAGTTATTGATAATTAGCATAGATTTATTAAATAAGCGACGCAAAATTGCGAGCACTAAAGTAATTTTTTTATAATAATCTACAACCATTTTTAATACTTTATTATCAACAAAATGACGTTAGTATTTTTTTAAATTGATTATTAATTAATTACATTTTTTATTTTAAAAAAATAAAAAAAATGACTTTTAATTGAAAAAAAATCATACATTTTAGGCGGTTAAAAGTACCTCAAATTGCGTTTTTCGGGATGTACAAAGTAAAAGCGGCGGTTTATTTTTTTCAATAATGGTGCAAAATTTACTTTTCTGTCGTGTTTAAAAAAAATGTACCTTTGCAGCCGTTATTATAATCTTAAACTATGGATATTCAAGAATTTCAAAAGGACATTTTACAAGGAATTCCCGCCGCACTTCCGGCTCCAAAACCTTATGACACAACTATTAACCATGCTCCGAAGCGTAAAGACATTCTAACAACAGCGGAAAAGAAATTGGCACTCAAAAATGCGTTGCGCTATTTTGATCCTTCAATGCACGCCGTTCTCGCTCCGGAATTTGCCGACGAACTTCATCACTACGGCAGAATCTATATGTATCGTTTTCGTCCCGATTATGACATGTACGCACGTCCCATCGAACAATATCCCGCCAAATGCAAACAGGCAGCAGCAATTATGTTGATGATTCAGAATAACTTGAATCCGGCAGTTGCGCAACATCCCCACGAGTTGATTACTTATGGCGGCAATGGTGCCGTTTTTCAGAATTGGGCGCAATATCGCCTTACCATGAAGTATTTGGCAGAAATGACCGACGAACAAACTTTAGTCATGTATTCCGGTCATCCGATGGGATTGTTCCCCTCACACAAGGAAGCTCCCCGCGTGGTAGTCACCAACGGTATGGTCATTCCGAACTACTCTAAACCTGACCATTGGGAAAAATTTAATGCAATGGGGGTCAGTCAATACGGACAGATGACCGCCGGTTCCTATATGTACATCGGACCGCAAGGTATTGTGCACGGGACAACCATCACAGTACTTAATGCAAGCCGCAAATTGGGTGGAGGAACTGCAGGTAAGTTATTCATTACCGCAGGGTTAGGTGGAATGTCGGGCGCACAACCCAAAGCCGGAAATATTGCAGGCGTGGTTTCCATTACTGCAGAAATTAATCCCGATGCAACCCAAAAAAGGTATCAACAAGGCTGGGTAGATGAAGTTCACGAAAATTTGGATACCTTGATGCAGGAAGTTGCCAAGGCACGACAACAAAAAATTGCCCGCTCTTTTGCCTATCAAGGAAATATTGTAGATTTGTGGGAATATTGCGAAAAACAGAACATTCAAGTCGATTTAGGCTCCGACCAAACTTCTTTACATAATCCTTGGGCAGGCGGTTACTATCCTGTAGGTCACAGTTTTGAAGAATCAAAAGTGATGATGGCAGAAGAACCTGACCGTTTTAAAAAAGAAGTTCAAAAGAGTCTTTGCCGTCAAGTGGATGCCATTAACAAATTGACCGAAAAGGGAATGTATTTTTTTGATTACGGCAATGCTTTCCTGTTGGAATCAAGTCGTGCCGGTGCCAACGTAATGAAAGAAGATGGCACTTTCCGTTATCCGTCTTATGTTCAGGATATTATGGGACCGATGTGTTTTGATTACGGTTTTGGTCCGTTCCGTTGGG
>CAYYHC010000077.1:0-1199 GCA_964471715.1 uncultured Lentimicrobiaceae bacterium
TTGGGAGACGAAAACTCGATTAAGGTAACATCCGTGTCGGAAGATGACGTTTGGTAACCGTAAGTTTGGTTAATGCGATTATCTTGCAAAAAATCGATCCAAATTTGTGTCGGAAAAGTGAGGTTCAAGAATCCTTTTACAACATTAAAACTACATTGAAGATTTTGTTGGAAGTAATCTCCCAATGATTGGGCAACCATGTCGGGGGATTTTCGGGCTTGCTTCACAAAAGGGAAAACCACAATGGTAAAATCTCCTTCAAATTCTTTCTTTGTACGCTGAATAATAGATGTATCTATCTGCCATTCAATGTTATATAATTCTTGTAGTGCTTTTTGTAGTGCGGAGGCAACTGCTAATTTCATGCTATCGTTTATTTTATTGATTCAACGTCTGAATAATCTCTCCATGCCCATTTGCCTTGTACAATGCCGTTTTGCACGTAAATTAATCCGGGGTTGGCATGAATGGCATCACGAATGATGAAAGGTCCCTTTACGATATCGCATTCATTGTGATAAATAGGAAATTGAATCTTGTTCTCTTTCTTGAAAGCGGTGATTTCAGCCGGCGTGGAGTTGGTAATTCCTACAAAATCGGCATTATTCTTTTTGCAGTAATCCACAATCTTTTGCAATTCTTCGTTGTGAATGCCTCTCATGTCCGTTTCATCCAAATAGTGCATAAAAAGAATGTAAAGTGGTCGTTTATTATTGACATTCAATAGGTCGGCGGAATAATCGTTAATGGAATCTTCCATCGTAAAACCTTGAATAGGAGCGCGTTTTAAATCTGAAATAATTTTTGGCTCCGGTTCTAAGGCTTCTTTATTATCAAAGAATGTCGGTTCGGTTTCATATTTTTTCATCATTTCATCTTCCGTAAATTTGAAAACGGTCCCGGCAGAATCCTTGTAAACGTAAGTCATATTGTTTTTGTCAATAACTTCCGGTTTATCGATATAGCTTTCGGCAACGTTTTTCCCTACTTTCCAATCGCTTAAATCAATAACAGGTAAATGGCGGAAGCAGTAAAGTTGTAGCATACCTACTGTTAAGGCTGCCAAAAAGGTAAACAACCATTTTCCCAACTCGGTCAATCGGATGTCCGGAATTTGTTTGCGATAGATGAATACGATGATGGTGGCGATAATGATGCCGACATTTTTTAGGAAAGTCTCTAAATTGCTCAGTTTAATG
>CAYYHC010000077.1:1209-9054 GCA_964471715.1 uncultured Lentimicrobiaceae bacterium
TTATAAAACCCCTCTCACCGTTTTGCTCAGTTTAATGGCTTTACCGAAACACCCGCAATCTTTGACTACACCGAAATCGTATCCGTGGTGTAATTCCAAATATTCGGCAACGGCTAGCCAAGCGGTAAGTAAGAAGAAAAAAGTCATGAATAACAGGTAGATGAGGGAAGTAATTTTGACTTTGATGCGAAACAGCATCATAAAACCTAATGTTGCTTCCAAAATGTTCATCGAAATAGCCATGAACATGCTGAAAATCTGCAAAAATGGCAGGTGAAATGAGATAAAATAGTCGTCAAATTGGATGGCACTTGCTACAGGGTCAATGGCTTTCGACAAACCGGAAAAAATAAACAGTAATCCCAATAAAATTCGCAATATTTTTATTGCAATGGGTTCTTTTGGATGATTCATAGTGCTTTATGTTTAATTGTTATGATTTTCGTTTTCGTGTAATTTGATTAAGGCAAACATGGCATAATTGATAATGTCGTAATAGTTGGCATCTAAACCTTCCGAAATGAGGGTATTTCCGTTGTGATCTTCTATTTGTTTGATTCTCAATAACTTCATTAAAATAATGTCGGTCAAAGAACTTCTGCGCATTTTGCGCCATGCTTCATCATAATCGTGATTTTTGTTGAGCATCAGCTCTTTAGCATTATTAATATATTTTTGAAACAATTTGATGGCTTGGTCCGCGGGCATCAGTTCTTCCATCGTATTGGCAACGCCGACTTCCAATTGTATCAGCGCCATGGCCGAATAGTTGACGATGCCAATGTATTCGGGAATGACGCCTTCATTGACTTTTGCCACTCCTTTTTGTTCAATGCTGCGAATGCGTTGTGCCTTGATATAAATTTGGTCGGTGATGGATGAGGTGCGTAAAATGCGCCACGCCGTACCGTAATCAATGGCTTTCTTGGAGAAAATATCGTTGCATTTTGCTGCAATTACATCAAATTCTTGGTTCGTATTTATCATATCGGTCTATTATTGTATAATTTTTAATGTGCGAAGATAATCGTCAATTTCGTTGAATAATATGTCTTTTTTGATGACTTTTTTGTATTTATCCAGCAAGAACATGTACGGAATAATGCGCAAATCGAAGAGTTTCTCGTTTTCTATTTTCAGTTCATATTCCCACGCATGCAGATATTTGGGGTTGGATTTTTCTTTCAGGTAGCGCAACCACAATGCCTCATCTTTTTCAAAGTAAACGGTCAGCACTTTAATTCTGCCGGATTCTATCGCTTTGTTTAAATTCTCGTTTGCAGCTAATTTCGCACGAACCTCCGTGCAGGTCGGACAGTCCGGATTTTGAAAATAAAGCAGTAAATACTCACTTTCAATGTCATACAATGAAGTGGTGTCGCCATTGCTCATTTTGAGTTTGATATTCGGCACTTGACTGCCCACGCGGTTTTTGGAATGTATTTCCAATTGTGTGGTGTAACGGACTTTTCTGCTGTATTCTAAATCTTTGTAATTTAATGCGTTACGAAGCATAACGAGGAATAATTCTTCTGTCCAATACGGAGAGGTAAGTGTGCCGATCACTTTTTCAAAATTGTCAAAAAAAGCGTAGTAGGTTTGGGGAGAAATTTGTGCTTTCGTAAGAATTCGGTTCATAATGGTGTCGCCGCCATAAGCATCAATTTGGTACAATGAAGCCGCAAATTCTTTCATTTTGAATACGGTCATAGGCGTGTTCAACATTCGCTCATCATCAAAAGGATAATTATCAAAAAAGTGAGATGCAAAATATTGTCTCAAAAGGAGTTCATTCTGATAGTAGTTGCGCGGTGCGGGGGGCGTTTCTATGGAAAGTTTCACGATTGAGGCAAGAAGGGTTCCTTTATTGTCTTGCATCACTTTTTGTTTATAAGCCAATTCGTCTGCCATCAACCGGTCGGCTTTGGCTATGAGCGTGTCTGCCAATGTTTGAATCATATATTGCGGCATCGTCCTTTGTGCTTTTTCAAAAGTTTGATTTATTTCATCAAAACGACGCTGAAAATCGGTAATTTTTTTTGTATATTCTTGATTATTATTGTTTTCTACGTTATTATCAAAAACGATATGCTCCTTATCTTGAATGGTAACATTGAAATTTTGCTGTTTTTTGGTCGAAATCAGAAAGTCGAACAGACGAGTACTGTCACCCAAAATGCGATAAATGCCGGGTTCAAGTTCCTTCTTTTGTTTCAAAACGGCATTTGAGCTATAGGAAACGGAAATCTGATTGACGAAATCTTTCTTACCGTCGAAACATTGCAAATGTAGCGAATCGTATCCCAGATTATGACTATTTACTTTAATACTAAAGTTTTGCGAGAAAGCACAAACCGGAATTGACAAAATAAGTATAAGAATGAGTCCCAATTTTTTCATACGATTTCAGCTTTTATTTAGGTGTAAAAACAGCGTGCAAATTTACGAATAATATTCAAATATTTTTTTTGATAAATCAAAAGTTGATGTCATTTTTTTTAAATAAAAAACGACGTTGCCGGAAGGAAGTTTTACCGGATAATTTTATCCTTTTTTTGCCAATTTTTGATATTTTTTCAAATTGAAATCCAAAGTTTCCGATTATTCAAATAATCAATCACTCAGTTACTTATTTGCCGGCCCCGGCAGTTCTTCCTTGCCTTCATTATCAATAATCCAAATAGGTTTGATATAACACTTGCAAATAGGCTTTTGCGTATTGTAATTCTTTATCTTTCAATGAGTCGGAAGAAAAAGTGCACTGATACAGACTTCCATTGGTTGCGTCGTAACTGAAAGAACCCTGTGGCGTAATCCAAGCTATGCCAATGTTGGATTGTGCAATGGCAAACCGGTGGGAATAGGGATTCAGAATATTGTTGCTCCATCCGAAATTGTCGGCGGACACTCCCAATTGGCGCAATAAAGTTTTAGGCAAATCCAGATAACTGCACAATCCATGAATTTGCTGTCCGTGATACTCTTTTTTTAATGCACCACCCAACCACAGCATTGGAATTCTTTGATAACCCGCATCATGATAATCCCACTGTTTGTAGGTTGTATGGCTGTGGTCTGCCACCAATATAAAAAGCGTATGGTCGTACCATTTCTCTTTTTTAGCCTTTTCAAAAAACTTTCCTAAACAATAATCGGTATATTTTGCGGAATTAAGATATTGTAAATCTGATACTTGCCAATCAAGACGCCCGGCGACTGAAGGCACATCGTAAGGAGAATGAGTACTTGCCGTAAAAATGGCAGAAAAAAACGGTTGTTTTTCGCTGCGCATATCGCTTAATTGGCGATTTAAAACTACTTCATCATAAATGGATAATTTGCCGTGTGGTGTGTTGGCAGGGAAATCGGTTTCATCAATAATTCGGTCAAATTTCATTGCCATCAAATAGGCTTTGAGGTTTCCATAAGTAAGATCGCCACCAAAATAGTATGAAGATGTATATGTCAGCTTTTTCATTTCTGCAGCCAAACTACTTAATTTACTGTATTTTTCAAAATTGTCGGTAATAGTATTTTGCGGAATCGGTGGGAAACCGCTCAGTATCGATGCCATTCCCTCTTGAGAACGCCGACCGGCAGCATAAACCTGCGTAAACAATACACCCTCTTTTTCTAATTCATGAAAATAAGGTGTAATGCCCTCCTTGCCATCCAAACTTTGTATTAAATCGGCAGACCAGCTTTCCAAAAAGATAATTACCACGTTAGGACGTTTGGTGTTGAGAAGGTGAATGGTAGTATCTTTTTTAACTGCAAACAAATCAGCAACCAATTTATTTGCATCATCTTGATTCATTGTTACATATAAGTTCGTCTGATTGGATTTGGCAAAACGTATTGTACTTTTGATCAAATGCCATTGCGTATTCACAGCTGCATCATTAAGAATCTGATATTTAGAAAAATAGGCACTGCTTTGCGAAATGGGAATACCGGTAATTCTGCCTCGAATTCCTACAAAAATAAGTGGCAATCCAATTAATATAAATAATGCGGTTTGCCAATAAAAACGGGTAATTTTTTCAATTTTAGGGGTTGCCATCCATTTAAGATAACCAATAAAAATGCCTGTGGTAATGAGCAAACTGCCACCAATTCCTGCGATAATTTGAAACCACGTTGCCGTTCGCAAAACCTCATCAGGCTTTTGAAGATAATACCAAATTTTGTAATTCAATTTTGTGCTCCATTCGGAATAAAGAAACATATTTCCCAATGCGGAAATGACGATAAAAAGCACCACAATTGCGGTATAAAAGTGCAAAATTCTATCAAACCATTTCGTATGAAAAGCCAATTGCAAAGCGATAAGAATGAAAGGTAGAAAGAAAATATAACAAGCAGTTGACACATCCAAGTGGAAAGCGTGGTAAAAACTACTCAATATTTCAACGAAAGAGGACTCGCGAAGAAGGTAGCTGTTTACCAATAAAAAAGAGCAGCGTTCTATTGCAAAAAGAAGCAGAATAAAACCGAAATATTTGATAAGTCGAACGGCTAAATGACTGATAGTAGTTTTCATAATTGAATGTTTGTTTGGAGGTAGCATTTATTGTTTGACATGATTGTTCGTTTGTAAATTCCGGGGAGTTATTATCGTTATTGTCAGGATTTATTCTTGTGTATTGTCTTTTTGGGTATTCCATAACAGATTTACGGCGCGAATTTGATTGTAGGTGAGGTTGCCTTCCAACGCGCTGAAAATGGAAACGATATTTTCGCCCAATTCCAATAATTTGACGACCAATTCGGCTTGTTCGTCATCAATAAAGTAACTTCTTGGGACTTCGCCGGTTACGATGTATTTCAATAAATGACTTTCCACCGTTCCGCGTGTGATTCCGCGCGTTTCCATGATATCTTCTATCGACATTCCTTTTTTGAATAAATCCAATGTGAGCTGATGCGACGGAATCTTTTTGGACTCTTTTTTTATCCCTTTTCCTTTTTTAGTATATTGGTTATCAGAACGTTCATTGGAAAATGTATCTTCCAATTTGAGTGAAAAACGCGGGATTTTAAAAGTATCTTTTAGTTGATAGTAATGTTGGATGGAGTAGTCCTTCCGAATGCCGCCAATAAGGTGATTTTTGAGAGACAATTCCGTGAAAATCATTTTTAAAGTCTCTTTATACTCTTTGGCAGTTTCAGAATTGTAGATTTCGGCAGATGAGTTGAGTGTGGTTTCAATTGTTGTATCAAGTTGATTTACAAAGTAATCGGAAGCGGCGGCAATGCGTTCTTTGATTTTGACATCATCATTTTTGTGTATCAATGAGCGCAATTGAAGAATGAATTTGTCGGCGACAGTTTGCACGTTGAGAGTCGATTCCGAGAGTGTTTCAATATGTTTCAATCCCTTTTCGTTGAAATGTGGGGCATTTTTTTTGACCAAGGATTGTAAGCTGTTGGTCAGTCCGACAATGAGTTTGAAATCGAAGAGAGATTCAATAATGTGATATTCAAATTCTTTTTTGGATGAGTCGAGTTTGTCGTTGAGAACGTTGGTGGGCAGTTTATTGTCGGCATATTGGATGATACTTTTCTCGATTTCAAGGCTTTCGCGATGGACGGGAGTGGTAAGTACGATTCCTTCCAAGCTGGTGCAGCGGCTGAGGGCGACGTAAACCTGACCGGATGAAAAAGCGGCTTCGGCATCGATAATGGCTTTATTGAAAGTGAGTCCCTGACTTTTGTGAATGGTGATTGCCCAAGCCAAGCGCAGCGGGTATTGTGTGTATGAGCCCAAGTCTTCTTCTTCGATTTGTCCGTTTTTTTTATTGACGTTGTAACGAATATTCTTCCAAACTTCCTGAGCGACAATGATTTCATCTACATCTTCGCAGGCGACGTGAATGCCGGTATCGTCAATTTGGGAAATGGTGCCGATTTTGCCGTTAAAGTAGAGTCGTGGGTAGTTGTTATCATTGGCGATGAACATCACTTTGGCACCCACTTTAAGTTCGAGAATAGCGTCATTAGGGTAATTTCGTTCAGGAAAGTCACCTTGAATAGTGGCTTTAAATCGGTACGTTTTTCCCTTAATTTTTGACATTTCTTCGTTATTGATGAGATTCGCCTTCGCATTGTGAGTGGTAAGTACGATATAGTCTTTGTGATTTTCCAATTTAAAATCGGGATAATATCTGTCTTTCAATAACTTATATCCGTATTCGCTGAGTTCATTGTTGCGGACTTCGTTGAGAACACGTATAAAATCGGTATTTTTTTGACGGAATATTTTGTCCAATTCGATATAGATAGGGGATTGTTGTTGAACCACGTAGCTGTTGAAGAAAAACGGGGAGTTGTAGAAGGGTGCGAGGATTTCCCATTCTTCGTGGATGGTGACGGGAGGAAGTTGATAGAGGTCGCCGATGAAGATAACTTGAACACCGCCAAAGGGTTGGTTGGGACGGTATCGGAAGTGACGCAAAATGGTGTCAATGGCATCCAAGATGTCGGCGCGAACCATACTGATTTCATCAATGACCAATATTTCAAGCTCTTGCAGGATTTTTCGTTTAGTGCCCGACATTTTGAGTTTCCCGATGAGGTTGTGTCGGCCTGCGGGGGTGGGGACAAAAGGGGTGAAGGGTAATTGGAAAAAAGAGTGTAGCGTAACGCCACCGGCATTGATGGCAGCGACGCCTGTAGGGGCGGTGATAGCCATCTGTTTGCGGGTTGTTTTTTTAAGATTCTTAAGAAAAGTTGTCTTACCCGTTCCTGCCTTGCCGGTCAGGAAGATGCACTCGGAAGTGTGTTCGCTAAATTCATGTGCAATATCGTAGATGGGTGTTAGTTTTTCCATTGTTGAGCATTGTGAGTAGGTTATGTGATTATTTCTTTTTCTGAACTGAGAATCCGAATTTGTTGATAATTTTGCCTAAATTGTAGTAATGCCCGTTAGAGTAGGAGACGAGGTTCGCGCGTTCAAGTCGCATCTCATTGGTCTTTTTGTCGAACAGATTGTCATCTACATTTACTGTCACGATTTCGGCGAGGAACATGTCGTGAGAACCTAACGGAATAATATCTTTGACAACGCATTCCAGGTTTACGGGCGATTCGTAGATGAGTGGCGCTTGTACTTTTTGACCTTTGATGGGCGTTAAGTTGGTCTCTAAAAACTTATTGAATTTCTTGCCTGAACGGACGCCACACCAATCAGCAATTTCGACCAACGGTGCCGATACCAAATTAATGACAAATTCTTTATTTTTTTTGATGATGGGGTAGGAGTGCCGCTCGGGGCGGACGGAGATGTAGCACATTGGTGGGTCGGAGCAAACGGTTCCGCACCAAGCAACGGTAATGATATTGTATTCGTCCATGGTGTTTCCGCAGCTGACCATCACTACCGGAACAGGATTGAGCATGTTGCCGGCTTTTAGTTGCCGTTTTTCTGATTTTTTGATGATATTTTTATTCATTATCTGATATATTTCGTTTGTCGATACCCCAAAGCAATTTTTCCCGAATAACCGAATAGAAGTCTGAAGTCAGTAATCGAATAGTTTGAATGGTGAAATTTTCTTGTGTAATTGTCAATTTTGTAGTGGCATTCACATTTTTTCGATGGGAGTCTAATGAGAGAATAAAATCGTGATTTCGACTTTGAACTTGAATTTGAATTTTATATTTTGCCGGCAACACGATAGGTCTTACGGTTAAGCTGTGCGATGCAATCGGGGTTAAAACAATAACATCTGTATTTGGAGTTAAGATGGGACCACCGCAGCTCAGTGAGTAGGCAGTGGAGCCTGTGGGGGTGGCAACAATCAGTCCGTCAGACCAATAAGTATTCACTTTTTCGCCGTTTGC
>CAYYHC010000077.1:9084-10105 GCA_964471715.1 uncultured Lentimicrobiaceae bacterium
GGAGGGAAGCGCAATGTCGGGATTGGAATCGACATGAAGTAATGCGCGACTTTCAATCTCAAAATTGCCGTTTTTCAGACAATTGAAGGCATCTTCAAAATTATTTTTGTTGATGCTGGTTAAGAAGCCGATGCGCCCGGTGTTGATACCGAAAATCGGGATATTGGAGTCGGCTATCAGGTTGGCGGCATCGATAAAAGTGCCGTCGCCACCGAAAGAGAACAGAAAATCAACAGATTCGTCTATTAATGTACGATTATTGGAAAAAGTTCCCTTAATGATTCCTTTATTCAAGTGGTCAATAGAGTGAAAGAGGGTTTCAAACAACCATATTTCCACTTTATGCTGATGAAGAAAATCAACTACTTCTGTAATAAAATGAATGCCGTTTTCGTCAGGAGTTCGGCTGTAGAGTGCAATTTTCATGACATTGTTGGCGTGATGCCGTTATTCATAATTTTGAATTTCAATTTTTTTATCCAAAATCATAAGTGCGTTCATTGCCAAGGATTTCATTTCATCTTCGCCCGGATAGACTTTAACGGGGGCAATCCAGCCAATGTGTCTTTTGATATGGTTGACGATAGGTTCGCCGTGAGCAATTCCACCGGTGAGAAGTATTGCATCTACTTTCCCTTCAAGAACGCTTGCATTTTCGGCGATATGTTTTCCTACTTGATATGCCATTGCGCGTTCGATGAGGTCCGCTTTTTTGTCGCCGTTTTTGGCAGCCGTTTCAATAGCAAAAGCGTCGTTAGTTCCTAAGTATGAAATACAGCCACCTTCACCAACGACCATTTTTTTCATTTGTTCGTAGGTGTATTTTCCACTGTAACAGGCTTTAATGACTTGATTGATGGGAAGGGTTCCGGAGCGTTCCGGTGAAAAAGGACCTTCACCGTCCAAAGCTTGGTTTACGTCAACCACTTTCCCTTTGCGATGTGCGCCCACGCTGATTCCTCCGCCCATGTGAGCTACGATTAAATTCAGATCTTCATAAGCTTTTCCGATAGATTCGGCG
>CAYYHC010000078.1:0-10017 GCA_964471715.1 uncultured Lentimicrobiaceae bacterium
CTTTTGCAAAACTTATTGAAACAAGAAAATACACACTTTTTGGGACACTACCTTTGAAATAAGTTTGGCTCGCCAAAAGAAAAGACATCAAAATAAATTGTTCCTTGAATTAAAAAAAAGAACATTATTGCGAAAAAATATTGTATTTTTGCAACTGTTTTTGACAGAAAAATTTTTAAAACCTATAGGTTATGAAATTAAAATATTGCATTATTTCCCTCTTTTTATGCATGGTTTTTGCCCATTCTTTTGCCCAAAATCCAAACATTATTCAAGTTGAAAAAGTAACTTGCAATGATTCGTTGGTGATGCATAACATTACGGTTGGTAGAATATCTTTGACCATTGATTATCCGATTGCTACCGATTCAAAGTTGAACGACAGCATTAGATGTTGGATTGCTAATAATTTAAATTCTTATGATACTGTATTTTATAATTGCAATTATAAAGATAATAAAACACTACTCAATTACTCCATACAGCGTATTTTATCCGATTTCCGTTTAGTTTCTGAAGATTATGATTTTGATGAACGCATGGAGTTGGGCGAATATTTCGGAGTCGTATTTAGTCATGATTGTGAGATTGTTAAACAGTTTGAAAATGAGAAAATTGTTACTTATACAAGTTATGCGTATCTTTTTTATGGCGGTGCACATGGCGCGGTAGAGATGAATTCTGCTACTTTTCAGAAAAAAGACGGAAAAATTCTAAGTTGGGAAATGTTTGATACTACTCAAACTGCACAATTATCCAAATTGATCAAAAATGACTTGAAAAACAATTATTTTGATGCCGGTCACTTAACCGACCGAGAGTTTGTAGAGACTTATCTATATTATTATGAAGATGATAGCAATAAAATGGATTACGAATTGTCTCTTCCTATGATGAATCCGATTTTTGAGAAAGATAGTGTCACATTTGTTTACAGTCAATATGAAATAGGACCTTATTTTATCGGAATGCCCACTGCAAAATTTTCTTACATGGATATCAAACAGATGCTGTCGCCGTTGGGACAAGAGATGTTGATGGGTTTAACTAAAAAAGAGTAGTAGTCACTTTTCATTGATGAAAAATTTTTTGTGCTATAATCGAAGTTTTATACCTCCTCAATTCATGTCAGAAGATGATTACTGTGACCCGGTATCGATTCTCAAACGTTTTTTTATTCAATAGAAATGCTGTATTGAAAAAATTTTGCTTTTTTTGTTCAAAAAAAAATATTTTTTTAATAATGATCATCGCAATAGAACACATAATGGTTTGATATAATTATTAATAATCAATAAATTATATCTCACATATTGATAAATATACTTTCTCCTACCCGTTTTCAACAACTTGTACTATCTTTTAATAAAAAATTAAAAATAACACAAATAGTTTTTTGCTATATTGAATAAAGTTGTAATTTTGTCGCGGGTTTTTGAAATTATTGTCAGAATAAAAATTTTTGCTATGAAAAAGATGGCATTCTTATGCGTGTTATTGTTTTTTGCGTCGGTTTCCCTTAAAGCTCAATCTATTGGGCATTCAGCCAAACCGGAATTTGAAGTGCAGTCGTACGAACAATTACAATCGAAGGGAGATGTTCCGAATGATTTTCGTTATTATCTCACTTCAAAGTTAACAAAAGAAGAATATTATTATAAACATTTGATTGCGAGTGGATTATTAGTGTATGGTTCCTCTATGAATGATTATATTGATCAAGTGGCTGACAATTTATTGGTGGAGTTCCCGGAACTAAGAAAAGAGTTACGTTTTTACGTTGTCAAATCGCCGGTAGTCAATGCGGCTTCGTATCCCAATGGAATGATTTTGGTTAATGTCGGCTTGTTGGCACAGCTTCAAAATGAAAGTGAATTGGCGTTCATTTTGGCGCACGAGATTGTGCATTATGCCGAAAAACATGTTGAAAAAGAGGAGCAGGTGTCCAAAAAAGAGAAGAACGACACGGATGCAGAGCGATTTCTTAAATATCAGGTGCGTTCGCGTGAGCATGAAACCGAGGCTGACCAATTGGCTTTGACACGTTATTATATTAAATCAAAATATAGTTGCGAGTCTTTTATAGGCGTTTTTGATGTTTTGCAATATGCCTATTTGCCTTTTAATGAAGTCCCATTTGAGCGTAGTTTTGTAGAAACCGATTATTATCAATTTCCCGATGAGGTATTTCTTTCGGCGGTTTCGCCCATTCGTGCGCGCGAAGATTATATCGATACGCTTGATTCACACCCGAATATCCTTAAACGAAGAGCATGGGCGGAAAGTTATGTGGGACAGCTCACTTCATCTGTTGATCGAAAAGCATTTCTTCAACCGGAAGATCTTTTTTACAAAATACGGTATGCCTCTCGTTTGGAATGTATCAATATGTGGTTGACCATACATAGTTATGATAACGCGTTCTATAATAGTTATGTCATGTTGCAGGAAAATCCGAACAATGAATTTTTGCGCCGCACTATTTATCTTTCTCTTTATGGAATTGCCAAACATAGAAGTAACAATCAACTGAATGATGTGATGACGGATTATCATGAAGTGGAAGGCGAAAAACAGCAAGTGAATTATTTCTGTCGTAAAGTTTCGCGCAATGAACTCTTGCTTTTGGCGCTTCGTTTTGCGTGGGAAGATAGAAAAATAAATCCCAATGATAATTTTAGCTCACTTGTTATCAATGATATTATTAATGCATTGTTGAATAATAAAGCATTGGTTTACAATAATTACTGCGATTTTCCGATGGGATATGTGGAGAGCGAAGTTGCCCCGGAAGTGAAAGACACTGTTTACGCCAATAAGTATGATCGGATTCGTGAAAAAGGAGAAAAACGGGACAAAGTAAAACCTGATCCCAAATTTAAAACATTGAATTATATGTTGGTGGCACTTCGGAAAGAGCCGCAATTCTGGACAACTATCGACTCTATTCAAAAATTGCGCGATGATGAAAAAGTACTTCAACAGTTAACAGAACCAACTTCGTTCAATCTTTCATCTCCAATGATAGTTTGGAATCCGATGTATATCAAAAGAAAATTAGGACAATCACACTTTATCGATTGCAGTCCCCGGTTAGGTAAAACGATTAATAAAATTTGTAATAAATTGAAAATAAATGATCTATCTCTAAATATAGATACACTCATTCTTCAATCGACAGCATCTTATAATCTATTTTGTAAACTTCAAAATTGGTTTTATGATTACCAATTTGCAGACGGAACAAAGATGATTTTTTATCAATCTTATGATATTCAGGAATGTTGCGATGCGATTGGCAGTTCTGTTGTAAATTGTGTGTCGGCTTACTCTTATCCGTATCGTTTTGGGATTAAAAATATTATTGCTCCGATTGTGTCGGCCATTCTTGTGTCGCTCGCTTCACCACTGATAGTTGCGAATGTACTTTCGTTTCAATACACCACCAAAGCGGCCTTTTCGGTGATAGATATGACTAATTCCGAATTTCTTTACGAAAATACGATGGATATTGATGCGGAATTAACAGATGCCTATTTACATAATTTTTTATATGAAAATTATTACATCTTAAACAATAAAGGAGGTAAAAAATGAAGAAAGTAATATTTATATTTTGCTGTATTTCAGTCATCTTATTGAATGCAACCGCTCAAAATAAACAACCTAACATCGGCTATATGGGTCATCGGGTAATGATTAACGCCGAGTTGGTGATGACACCTTCTTTTAAATTGGTTCCGAACTTTAATGGAAATAAAACTTATTGGGCGTTCAATTATATGCTTACGCCGGGTATTGAGGTTATCGTTCATAAAAAAGGAACAATAGGTGCTCAATTTAACTATTTTCAGACCCAATTTGAAGCAAAAAATAGTGTTTTTTTTAAAGATGATGAGTTTGAAATGTATGAGGATGGGTATAAAAAACCGAATTATGACATGCAGGTATTAGGGGTTGGGCTTTATTACAAAATATATTTGGGAAGAGAAGCTGCTGTTCCATTCGGAAGGTATTTAAGCATCCATGCAGATTATATGCACTACACACATGATACAATTACAGACTATATTAATCTGAGTACGGGAGGTAATTCTGTGGGCTTAAAAGTGGAATATGGTCGGGATTTTCTTTTCTTTGATCGATTAAAAATTAATTTGGGCGCCGGGATCGGTTACGCTTTTACTATTCCACAAATCGATGGCGAATCGCCTAAATACGGACTGACAGCGACTAACGGTGCTAAATCCCGGATTTTAATCAATTACATTTTTGGAGTAAAAATTGGAATCGGCATATTGGCATTTTAGTCGGAGTGGAACCATTCATTCACAACTTCCATTGCCAAAAAGAAGAGTAATTTAAGTTACGGACGCAAAAGAGAAGTTGTCAAATCTTTTCAAATTGAATAATCACGCATTATACACCACGCATGATTAGTGGTGATTGAGGGTGTGACTAAATTTTATATTCAAAATTGCGATTTTCTGCAATAAAAAGTGTACTTTTGCAAACTTTTTTCAAAAATAATTGAATATCAAAAAACATAATAAATGAAAAAAATTTTAACGCTCTTGGTAGTTACGGTTTTGTTGCTCCCCAACTCTTTTTCCCAAGTTTCTATCGTTTTTAATGGAGATTCTTTGAATAATTATATCGGTCAAACCGTCACTTTTAATCAAACATTGCATGTTTGTGGTCGCTATGGCAACAGTTTATACCTTTCTTACGAGCGCCTCCGCCAACCGGAAGAGTACGCCATTATCGGGACAGCGGCTTTTGACAGTGCCCGCGCCAAATGCGACGCTGCCATCCTTACGGCTAATTGCGATAATTTGTTGTCCGATACCGTGCGTTTAGGAGCTACCATTTCAAATTTAACCGCTTCCGTTACGGCTGCGCGTGAGCTGTATGTTGCTAATAATTTGCAATTTGGAAATAATACCCGCCCCACCGTTCGTCCCAATGTGGGAAACGCTCGACTGATTATTTGTTCCGCCAACCTTCAATATTATTGCCCGATCTGGCAAGATACTTATGGTGCAGGAAGCGACGAAGAATTTCAAACTCAGCATCTTAAATTGATGAAAGCCTTTAAAAATATTGATGCCGACATCTATTCGCTCACCGAAATTCAGGACGGTCCTGCGGCACTCATCTCCATTACAAACGGTTTGAACGCAATGACAGCCCCCGGTCGATATGCGTATGTACAAGATTATGACCAAGATACAACCACTTATACCAAAGTCGGCTTCATCTACCGAACCGATAAGGTGACACCGATTTTGCAGTTGGGTCACCCTTATACAGGATACTCTATCTACTATAATCGAGAATATGTCCAAGCGTTTCGTGAAAATTCAACCAATGAACGTTTCGTGCTGAGTATGAACCACTTTAAAGCCAAGGATGGTACCGGTAGCGAATCTACGAATCCGACACGTATGGAAAATGTGGAACATTTGGTCACTTTTCTCTCCGAACAACTCGCCAATAACTACTATTTAGATGAAGATGTCCTCATCCTCGGTGACATGAATTGCTCTACGATGGAAGAACCCATCCGTTATTTGATGGACAACGGCTACGAAAATCAGTTAACGGTTTATTCACCAACCCAATATAGCTATGTTTATGATAACGAAATTGAATATTTGGATCACGTATTTGCCTCAAATTCAATGGCTTCTCAAATTACCGGGGCAAAACCGTATCATATTAATACTGACGAATCTTACGCTTTTTATTATCCTTATGGGGATACGTCGATGTACCGCTATGCCGACCATGATCCCATCATTATTGGCGTCACCTTGTCGTCTGAAATCGATACAAGTTGCACGGACATAGATTATTCCGAAACTTTTTCAAGTTCAATGGGTAATTTTCAGACATCCAATGTGTTAGGATCAGGTACTTGGTTTTGGTATTCCAATTACGAATGTGCCTATATGAATGGTTATGGATCCGGTGCGAATGATGATTGGCTTATTTCGCCCTCGTTCGATCTGGAGCGCAAGGATAGTGCGGTGCTGCAATTTACTCACACAATAGCTTATGGCAGCTCGCCGTCCACTTGGTCGGAGCATTGTCGTTTGATGATATCAACTGATTTTCAAGGGAATGTACAAAATGCCACTTGGCAAGAACTCGAAATTCTCAACATGCCTGCGTCCAATTGGCAATGGGTCTCCAACGAAATTATGCTCCCGGACAGCTTCTGTGGACAGCCTTCCGTGACGATTGCTTTCCACTATACGATTGATTCTGACGATGATTCGCCTGCTTGGGAAATCAAGGATTTTAGACTTACGGCTTCCTGCATCGAACCGGTGGTGGGCATAAATGAGACGCCGGCAACCAAGCAACCGGTACAAGTTTACGGTTTTGATGGAAAAATTAAGATTGAAAGTGCGGAGCCGGAAAATGTGACTATCTTTGACTTGGTCGGGAGAACGATATATCATTCAGCAGCTGTTCAAAATTGTGAAATTGCTGTCAATCAAGGTATTTACATTGTTCGTATAGGCCGAAGTGCTTACAAAATTTATGTTCCCCAACTATAAAACAGTTTGGATTTTCACAGACACATCTTCCGTTTGCGTTCCCAATCCTCATTATTCATAACTCATCTGGTATCAGCCAAGATCATTGTAAATTGTAAATTGATTTGGGCGCCCCGGCACGCCTCATCGATTCTGTAATTGATTGATTGTCACGAATTTTCGGCGTGCCGTCACGCTTTCCGCTTATACGCCTCGCAGCGGCGGCTTCCTGACCTTGTCTTAAAATCCCTGCCCCAAAACTTTCACCTTTTACCTTTCACTTCTCACCTGCAAAGCCGCGCTGCTGCGGGGTATCCGCTACAATCGTTGGCGCATATTCCCTCCTTTGGACGAGTGTCGGTTAGGGCGGGGTATTGTGTCGTTACTTATTGTACTACATTTCTCTGCGTACATCTTTGGAAAATATTTGAGAAAAATTGTTTCCTGATGAAACGGGGAAATTAATTGTTTTCTTCGTAATAATAGGAATAATCGATTCCTTTCATAAATAGTTCGCGGTCGTTAATTTTATTCGTTAAAGCATTTTGAATCAATGCTTTGATTTTACTTGCATTGGAAACGCTTTGTTCCATCGCCTCAAGATAGTCATTTTTATTAATCAGACTCCAATCCACGCATTTTTTAAGTGAGCGTTTCAAAATCAGGTCGAGCCAAATGCGGGTGCTTTTGCCGTTGCCTTCCATAAACGGGTGAGCCACATTCATCTCCACATATTTATCGATAATTTGTTCAAAAGTGGTTTCGGGCATCTTTTCGATTGTTTTCAAAATTGTGGGGAAATAGAGTGCGTTGGCAAAGGTAAAACCACCTTTGCTAATGTTTTTGTCCCGCAATTTTCCCGCAAAATCGTATAACCCGCCAAACAGATAGGCATGTATTTGTTGCAGACACTTGATGCTGCCCTGTTCCAAACCGGACAAGATGCCGCTCTCAAACAACGAATAGGCTTTTTTCTTGCTCTGCCCGTCAATAGTGTTGTCGCTGTAGAGAAACCAATCGAGGAATTTCATGGCTTTGGTATTGGGAAAGTTTTTTGCCAACTCAATAACTCCTTCGCTATCAAGTAAATCAGTATTATATTTCTTACCATCAGCCGCCACTAATTTCAGTTGGATAGTATCACTAACCAACTGATTATTTTCTTTTTTTAGTTTGGCTTTCAGATATTTCCAATAGTTTCTGGTCTTGCTATAGTCGCTCTGTTCGGTGAGCACCGATACTATGTCCAAAACGGAAAACCACCATTTGTTGTTATCGTCGTCCCAAACGGCCCGTACTTCGTGATTGTTGAAAAATCGAATAGATAATTTGCTCATGACGTTTAATATTAATCGTATTTTCTTTTTGTTTTAACGCTGCAAAGGTACAATAAATAATGTCTGAGAGGGTAACGTTTCGTCACTTTTTTGAAGCGTTTCGTTCATTAAAAACGGACAAAAATAACTTCAAAAATGGCTGAAAGAAATCATAATCGAAAATAATTATTGTTTTACCTGCGCATAATAATTTAGCTTTCACTTTCTTTTTCGCATAACATTGGATATAAGGTTATTTTCGCTTTTTACTATGGTGGGTGGGAAGTACAAATTTTTACCGCAACCCATTTGGGAACATCAGATTTAAAATCAATTAATTTGGTGTTGTTATATTGGTGATAATTCTTTAGTGTGGAAAATTATTTTCAGAAAATATATATATATTAATTCTTTTTTTATGTATTTTTGCAGAAAAATAGAATTGAAATGAATTATTGGCAATTAAGAAACCGGTTTTATGATTTAGCGTGTTTTAATGTACACCAAGTATATGCGTGGGAACCGCAGTTCGAGAAAAACAATCTTACGCGTTGGACAGCTCAAAATTTGCTTGTAAAATTGCGTAATTCGTGGTATTGTTTTCCGGAATATTTAAAAATGCCTAATTTTCAGTATTTTATATCTAATAAAATGGTATCGCCATCCTACATTAGTTTGCATTCGGCATTGGCTTTCTATGGTATTATTCCCGAGGCAGTGGTACAAACTACGGCAATTACTTCCTTAAAAACGACTGCTTATGATAATCGTGCAGGTAGCTTTACCTACCAAAAAATAATTCCCCGTTTGATGTTCGGCTACGAGCAAAAGCCGTTTATAAACCATCATTTTTTGTTTTTTGCCACACCCGAAAAAGCAATTTTAGACTTGCTCTACCTCTATCCGATGTACAACAGCGAGCAGGAAATTAGTGAATTACGTTTTGATGAGGAGTATATGCACGAGGATTTGAATTTAAATCGCTTACTCGAATATACCGAAAGATTTCAATCTAAAATAGTAAGTAACAGGATCAATTTATTAATAAAAACATACGATTTATGCTGAATTTGGAACAAATAAAACAGTATTTTCCGCTGCAAATAACTGAAAATCAGTCACATCAAAAGTACATGGTCAAGGAGTATATTCAATTGATGATTTTAAATTATCTTTCTACTTCAAAATATGTTCAAAACCTAACCTTTATTGGAGGTACAAATTTGCGTTTAGTAAAAGGTATTGACCGATTTTCTGAAGATTTGGATTTCGATTGCAAAAATATTTCTATGGATGTTTTTGATGAAATGTCACAATCGGTATTGATTTTTTTGCAACGTTCCGGGCTGCGAGCCGAAAGAAAGGAAAAACAGAGTGAAAAATTGTCTGCGTTTCGTTCAAGAATTTATTTTCCGGAATTACTGTTTGATTTAGGTCTGTCAGTCTATAAAGAGGAACGTTTTTTGATTAAATTGGAGAGCCAAAACCAAGAGTTTGAATACCAACCGGAAATGGTTAATGTTAAAGGTTGCGGTTTTTTCTTTATGTTTCCGGTGCCGCCCGATGAGATACTCTGTTCAATGAAATTGAGTGCACTGCTTTCACGAGCCAAGGGACGTGATTTTTATGATGCGCTTTTTTTGTTGTCCCAAACTTCCCCTTCTTATGATTATCTTGCTCAGAAACAGAATATTCACAATCTGTCGGAACTTAAAGTCAGGCTTTTGGAGTCAGCCGAAAAAAACGATTTATCTCACAAAGCAAAAGATTTTGAGCATCTATTGTTTCATAAATCAAACTGTAAAAATATTTGTCGTTTTGCCGAATTTGTAAAAAATTTGTAACCGAAAATTACTTTCCCACACCTCATCCATTCCCGCAATCAAACCATCATTCTAATTCTTTAATGCTTGATAATATTGCAATAATTAGAAATCCATTTCCCATCTTTTAAATGTTATATCCCATTATTGGACGGAAAATGCAAGTCGTCGAGTGTTACCACGTATTTCTCGTAGTGGTCATTTATTATTTCACGCGGATAATATTCACGTTCTATAGTGGTTTTATCGGTCAAACCAATATTACAAATTATCTATCATTTTATATAAAAATTACCAGGGCAAAATCATTAAATTGTTCTTTCTTATGCC
>CAYYHC010000079.1:0-9981 GCA_964471715.1 uncultured Lentimicrobiaceae bacterium
CTCTGCATAAATGGTATCAAATGCAAGGGAAGATTTGCCGGAACCTGACAGTCCGGTAATGACAACCAACTTGTTTTGAGGAATTTCAACACTAATATTTTTAAGATTATTTACCCTCGCCCCCTTAATAATGATTTTCTTTTCCATCTTTAAACCTGCAACTTTTCAAAATTTTCTAGCACAAAATTACAATTTTGCCAATCTTTCTACCACATATTCTCTGTCGGCTTGGTAGGTAACGCCAAACCATTGTGCATCACTTTGTAAAACTTTAATCGTAACTGTTTGATTTTTCAAGAAATAGTTGATGACGGTTGGAATTTGAAATTCGGCTTTGGGATTAGTATTATTGTTTTTCAAAAAATCAACAAACATCTCATCCAATTTTTCAAAAAATAGAGGTGTAAATCCCCAAAAATTCATTGAAACAGGTGTATTTTCATCTAATATGGTAATCACATTATTAGAATCCGTATTTTTAATTCCACCATTATCTCTTTGAATATGAGTCATTTCTGTAATACTAATCAACTCAAGTTGGGAATCAGCCACGCAAACGCCTCGAGATACCGAGCCATTTTCCGACAATGTATTGGCTAATTTATAACCAATCATGGCAAATTGTGGCTTGTCGGTTGTATTTTCGTTTTGCAAAAAATCGGACATTACTGCGAAGGCATCTTTTCCATAAAAATCGTCCGCATTGATGACGGCAAAAGGTTCTTTTACAGCATTTTTTGCCACTAAAATAGCATGAGCGGTTCCATAAGGCTTTACTCTTTCGGGATGAACGGAAAAGCCATTGGGTAAAACATCTAATTCTTGAAAAACGTACTGAACCTCAATTTTATGAATATATCTTGACAAAATATGCTCTTTAAAGTCGTTTTCCATAGAGCGGCGAATAACAAACACCACTTTTGCAAATCCGGCTTGAATGGCATAATCAACGGAATAATCCATAATGGTTTCACCGTTGGGACCTAACTGATCCAATTGTTTTAAGCCACCATAACGACTTCCCATTCCGGCGGCTAACACTAAAAGCGTTGGTTTCATAGTTATTTCACTTTATTCAATTCGACAGTATTTCCATTAGGATTGTATATCAACACTTTACCGGATTGTGTAACAAATAATATTTGATCTCCGAAAAGAACATTGGCAACGGTATCTTTTTCCGGTATTTCTATTTCCATTACTCCCCTTGTCAAACTATTATTTTTATTAAAATACTGCAAAGTATCATTTGTAAAATTGGATTGATAAACTTGCGTTTTCATTCCTAACATGGAATTATTATTTTGTGTAAACTGCAAGAAGTTGATGACCACACTATCGTGGGCATTCGATTGCATATCGCTTTGTGAGAAATAGAAAGTGTTTTTCATCAAATAGTCGGAAACGGCTTCTTTACTCATTTCCACTTCGACTTTAGTTTGTTCATTATCACTAAATTGAGCTCTGATCATTTTTTCGCCGATGAACATTCCGGCACCTGCCAAATAGCCAACCAATGCAATCCAAGAAATGTGTTTCAAATACCAAATAAAGTCAATTTTTTCCATTCCCATAACGGCAACGCCGGCAGCTGAGCCGATGATGAGGATACTTCCGCCGGTTCCTGCGCAATAGGCTAACATTTCCCAGAAATAGTGATCCATCGGGAAACTATACATTCCCATCGTGCCTGCCACCAAAGGAACATTGTCCAAAATTGACGAAAGAATACCGATTAATATGTTGATAACGTAGTATTTGCTTGGCTCTTGCAATGGAATACCATTTAAAGAGTTTGCTAGCAACGATAGATGTCCGATGGTTTGTAAAGCATTAACAGCCAACAAAATACCAAGAAAGAAGAGAATGCTTGGCACATCTACTCTGGTGATGACGGAATTGATGGAATATTTTGATTTTTCTTCTTCATCGGCGTGGCGATGAACTATTTCGGAAAGTACCCACATAATGCCCAAACCACCTAACATTCCGATATAAGGCGGCAAATGTGTAATAGTTTTAAAAATGGGAACAAAGATTAATGCGCCAACTCCAACTACCAGAAACAAAGTGCGTTGCCAATCTTTTGTATCAAAAGCGGCATCAATATGGTCACTTTCTTCGATTGGACGGGCAACTTCTCCTTTCAAAATGAAAGAAAGAATGACAAGCGGTACAACTATCGATGTGACACTTGCCAAGAACGTCATTTCAATAATATTGAGTGTAGAAACTTTTCCTGCAATCCAGAGCATAATGGTTGTCACATCCCCTATTGGCGACCACGCGCCACCCGCATTCGCAGCAAGAATAATCATACTTGCAAAGAACCAGCGGTCTTTCTTGTCGCCTACAATTTTTCGCAGCAATGCCACCATTACAATTGAGGTTGTCAAATTGTCCAATACTGCTGACATGAAAAAAGTAAGAATGGAAACAATCCATAACAATTTTACTTTTTTTGTGGTTTTAATTTTATCGGTAATAATTTGAAAACCGCCCTGAGTATCAATCAATTCCACAATTGTCATGGCACCCAAAAGGAAAAACAGAATTTCGGCAACTTCGCCTAACGCGTGAATCAATTGAGAATGTACGAGCCAATCAACGAAACCGCTTCCGGGGTTATTCATCGCATATTCGCGAAGAGAATCGGTGCTGATTAAAATGCCTTCGCCGCCAATAATAGCGCAGACCCATAACAAAACTCCTAATAATAAAGCTGTTGCAGTTTTGTTGATTTTTAACGGATGTTCAAGAGCTATCACTGTATAGCCGATAATGAACAGAACAATCATGAAAATAAACATAGTTATAAAATTTTATTTAATAATTCTTTTTTAACGGCTTCCATCAACCACATAGGTGTCGATGTGGCCCCACAAATCCCGATTCTGTCATTCGCCGCAACCTCTATTTGTTGAAGTTGTTCGATGCCGGATAGGAAAAATGTGTTTGAATTTACTTTTTTACACACATCAAAAAGATAAAGTCCGTTGGAGCTTTTTTCTCCGGACACAAAAATCACTTTATCATAGTTGGCGGCAAATTGTTGTATTTGCTTGGAACGATGAATAACGCTTCGACAAATCGTATTGACATATTCAAAGTAATTTGAATGTCCCATTTCGTCATACTTTTGCTGAATAGCGGCAATAATTTGCTCATATTCTTCCACATTTTGGGTCGTTTGCGAATATAATTTTGCCGGTATTTGAAAATCTATTTTACCAAGATCAGCCATTGAAGAGATGACAGTGCCTTGTTGCAAAGTTTGTCCCACCAGTCCGACTACTTCTGCATGACCTTTTTTCCCAAAAATGAGAATCTGCCCGTTATGGTCGGTTTGATTTTCGAAATAATTTTTAATGCTTTTTTGCAGTTGCAACACCACTTGGCACGTGGCATCAATGATTTCTATGTGATTTTCTTGTGCAATACGGTACGTTTCAGGTGGTTCGCCATGTGCACGAATCAAAACGCGTACATTTTGCAAACGGCGTAAATCATCATGCGTGATGATACGTAATCCCATTTGCGTCAAACGCTGTAGTTCTTCGTTATTATGTACAATATCTCCAAGGCAATAAAGCGTAGTCTCTTTTTGCAGCCAATACTCCGCAGTTTTAATTGCATTAATAACGCCAATACAAAATCCCGAATTTTTATCTATTTCTACGTGCATCGTGCTTGCAACCACTATTAAAACTCATTTTTACCAAAATGCAAAAATACAATTTTTTAGCTTTAAAATTACGGTCTGCGTAAAATGATTTAATAAAATAAATGCGCTTAATGAAAGAATCATCAACGCAAAAAGTGTCTGTTTTTTTATTAGTAAAGGCAATTAATTGAAGAGAAGCGTCAGTTATTTTGAAAAGTCCCATTTGAGGGCAATAGTGGGAATTGCATAAAATCCTTTGTTTACAAAGTTATTGGAGAGTTCAACTTCAGTACCTACGCTTAAATTCACGCGATCCCATCCTTTAATTTTGTTGAGGTTAACCCAGAATTGTGGTTCGGAAATAATGATAAAATCGGTATTTTGCCAGCAACGGGGTTCGCGCCAAAAATCGACAAAGCCTGAAAAAGTGCACCAACCATTTGCAAATTCGATACCCCAAACGGCCGTTATCTGAAATTGATGTATATTTTTGGTAGAATCCAATTCCACCGTGTTAGGAATAGCTTTATACATTCCGCTCAGAGACCAAGTTTTGGTGTAATCGTTGGAGTGTCCTGAATAGGTTAAACCTATGAGCCAAGCGTCATTGTAGGAGCCGGCGCGTCGATCGAGTCCTCCGTTGTATTCCGCATGAATGGACAGCCAATTGGCTTTGGACTTTTTCCAAAAACAAAACTCATGCGATATTTCCCAATAAGCGCCGAAAACGCTTTGATGTGAATAATCCATATCCACGAAAAAGAATAAACTGCCCAAAGTGTCCGGACGAAACATTTCTACGGTAGTGGTGAGTGGTGCTTTCCCAAGTGTATTGTCTTTCTTAGAAAGTTGCAGGTCACTGTATAGCAAATGTCCGAAGTCGTAGTGCATTTGTACATTTTGAGAGAAGCTTAAACTATAACAGAGTGCAAACAAACACGTTAGTATAAACTTTTTTGTATAACTCATAATATAACAGGGTTTAGTGATAAACAATAAAAAGCCTTACTACCTGGCGAATGAAGTAGTAAGGATAAGCCATAAAATTAAAAGACAAATACTTATGCTTTGATTTCTACATCAACTCCGCTGGGTAATTCCAATCTCATTAATGCATCAATCGTTTTAGAAGTAGTGCCGTAAATGTCCAACAATCTTTTGTAAGTTGAGAGTTCAAATTGTTCTCTTGATTTTTTGTTTACAAAAGTAGAACGGTTAACAGTAAAGATTTTTTTGTGTGTTGGAAGTGGAATAGGTCCTACTAAAACAACTTTGCCATCTTTAACTGCATTTACGGTTTTTACAATTTTTTCAGCAGATTTGTCAACCAAATTGTGGTCGAATGATTTTAATTTAATTCTGATTCTTTCACTCACTGTTTTAAAGTTTTAGATTATCTATAATAATTTATTTTTCTTATAAAAGGGAATATCTCCCTACGTTTAAAATATATTCTTGTATATCAAGTGGTACTTCGGCATATTTAAAAAATTCCATTGAGTAGGTTGCGCGACCGGAAGTAATTGAGCGTAAGTTGGTTACATATCCAAACATTTCGGCTAATGGAACTTGGGCTTTAATAATCTGGAAACCGATTTTGGCATCAATTTGTTCCAAGACTGCTCTTTTTCGGTTTAAATCCCCGGTTACGTTGCCGATATATTCATCGGGAGTAAGGATTTCGATTTTCATAATCGGCTCCAAAATGATGGATTTTACTTTTCGACACGCCTCGCGAAAACCTATTTTGGCACAAATCTCGAACGAAAGTGCGTCGGAATCTACGCTATGGAAGCTGCCATCTTTGAGGGTCACTTTCAGATTTTCGAGTGGGAAACCTGCCATAACACCGTTGGACATGGCAACTTTAAATCCTTTTTCTACAGCGGGAATAAATTCTTTCGGAATATTTCCGCCTTTCACTTCGCTTACAAATTGCAGACCGTGAACATCTAAAGGAAGTGGTTCCAATTCAAATTCAATCTCTGCAAAGGAGCCTTTACCACCGGTTTGTTTTTTGTAGGTTTCGCGGTAAGTGATGGGTTCCAAAATTGCTTCTTTGTATGCAACACGTGGTTTTCCATGACAGCATGCCACATTAAACTCGCGTTTCAACCGATCGAGCAAAATATCCAAATGTAATTCGCCCATTCCGCTGATTACGGTTTGTCCGGAATCGGGGTCCACTTTAACGGTAAAAGTGGGATCTTCTTCTGCCAAGCGTGCTAATGCGGACATCAGTTTATCCTCATCATCTTTGGTTTTGGGTTCCACTGCAATATGGATGACCGGATCGGGAAATGTAATATTTTCCAACAAAACGGGATGTTTTTCATCGGTCAAGCTATCGCCGGTATGGATTTCTTTCATTCCGACCAATGCGACAATATTGCCGGCTGATACGCTTTCAAGCGGTATTTGCTTGTTGGAGTGCATTTGCAGAATTTTGGCAACGCGTTCACGTTTTTCCGTATTTGCATTCCACACCACAGCACCGGATTTCAGTTCGCCCGAATAGACTTTAATGAAAGTCAATTTCCCCACGTATGGGTCGGTTGCAATTTTGAAAGCTAAAGCGGCAAACGGCGCATTTTCTTCGCAATTACGAATTTCTTCTTTTTCTGTTTTTGGATTAATACCTTGAATAGCAGGCATATCCTGGGGAGAAGGAAGATACATTACCACCGCATCGATCAGTTTTTGCACACCCTTATTTTTGAAAGACGAACCGCATAATACGGGGTGAATTTTTTTGCTGATAGTTGTTTTGCGAATGATGTCGATCAATTCTTGAGAGGTAATACAATCGGGGTCATCGAAATATTTTTCCATAAGGGAGTCGTCGAACTCCGCCAATGCTTCAATCATTTTATTTCGATATTCGGTTGATTCTTCCTGCATATCTTCCGGGATTTCATGAACCGCGAAAGTGACACCTTTATCTTCTTCGTTCCAGATATAGGCTTTCATTTCGATAAGGTCAACGATACCGGCGAAAGAGTCTTCCACGCCGATAGGCAAGGAGAGAACAACCGGATTGGCTCCTAATTTTTCGCGCAGTTGATCTACAACGGAGTAGAAATTAGCACCTTGTCTGTCCATTTTATTGACATAGCAGATGCGGGCAACGTCGTATTTGTTGGCTTGACGCCATACTGTTTCCGATTGCGGTTGTACGCCGCCAACTGCGCAAAAGAGCGCCACAGCACCATCCAATATTCTCAAAGAGCGTTCTACTTCAACTGTAAAATCAACATGTCCGGGGGTATCAATAATATTGATTTTATAATCCTCGGACATGTGTTTCCACATTACAGTTGTTGCGGCACTGGTAATGGTAATTCCTCGTTCTTGTTCCTGCACCATCCAATCCATGGTAGCAGTGCCTTCATCTACTTCACCAATTTTGTAGTTTTTTCCGGTATAAAAAAGGATTCTCTCGGTAGTGGTTGTTTTTCCGGCATCAATGTGAGCCATGATACCGATGTTACGTATATTTGACAACTTATCCAACATAAAATCCCTTCTTTTCCAAACTTAACTTATTAATAAAGCGGATATTAAAATCTGAAATGAGAGAAAGCTTTGTTAGCTTCAGCCATTCTGTGAGTATCTTCTTTACGTTTGAATGCTGCACCTTCTTCTTTGTAAGCAGCCATAATTTCAGCAGCTAATTTAGCAGCCATTGATTTTTCGTGACGTTTACGGGCAAAATTAATCAAGTTTTTCATGCCGACTGATTGTTTTCTTGCCGGGCGTAATTCGGTTGGAATTTGGAAAGTGGCACCACCGATTCTTCTACTTTTTACTTCCAATGATGGAGTAACGTTGGCTAATGCTTGTTTCCAAACTTCGATTCCGTTTTCTTTTGTTTTATCTTCTACAATGTCGATCGCATCATAAAAAATTTCGAAAGCGGTTTGTTTTTTTCCCATTAACATGATATTGTTGGCAAATTTGGTTACCATTACATCATTAAATTTAGGATCCGGGAGGATTATCCTACTTTTTGGTTTTGATTTTCTCATAGTTTTGTAACTTCAATATGATTATTTACTCTTGAGAACACCCATTTTAGTGCTCAATTTACATTTATAATTCAGATTATGCTTTCTTTTGTTTTGGGCGTTTGGCACCATATTTGGATCTGCCTTGCGATCTACCTTCAACGCCTGCAGAGTCTAAAGCTCCACGAACGATGTGATATCTTACACCCGGTAAGTCCTTTACACGACCTCCACGTACTAATACGATAGAGTGTTCCTGCAAATTGTGACCTTCACCTGGAATGTAGGCATTCACCTCTTTTTGATTTTGTAAACGAACCCTTGCTACTTTTCGCATAGCTGAATTAGGTTTTTTGGGAGTTGTCGTGTAAACTCTTAAACAAACTCCACGTTTTTGTGGACATGCATCCAACGCTCTTGACTTGCTTTGAGAAGTCAATTTCTTTCTTCCTTTTCTTACTAATTGTTGTATTGTCGGCATACTATTAAATGATTAAATCTGTAATTTTCAATAATTTTCGATTATAAACGTCTTAATTTTTTTAAGGCTGCAAAAATACACTTTTTTTTCATACTGACAATCATCATTTTAAATTTTTATAAAATAAATTTTGTCAACAAAAAGTGCTGCTTTTTCAACCATTTTTTTTCTTCACCAATTGTCCGCATGCCGCTGCAATATCTTTGCCGCGACTATGGCGAAGGTGAACCACCATATTTTTTGATTCCAAATAACTCATGAAGCGTTCTACATTAGCCTCCGGACTTTTTTCAAAGACGCTGTCAGTGGAATTATACTCAATTAAATTGATTTTCACGGGAAAAGGTTTACAAAAAGCGAATAATTTCTGTGCATCATTCAAACTATCATTCCAATCTTTCAACAGCAAATATTCTATTGTAATTCGTTTGGAGGTTTTGTCGTGAAAATATTTGAGTGCTTTTTGAAGTTCCGCAAAGGGTTGTTGGGCAGTGACCGGCATCATTTGTAAGCGTCTGCGTTCATCGGCGGAATGCAAAGACAGCGCCAATTCAGCTTTAAAGCCATCATCAGCCAAACGGATAATACCTTTCGAAATACCTACCGTAGAAACAGTTATGCGAGACGGGGATAGTCCCTGCGCTTGCGGAGAGGTAATCCATTCAATGGATTGCATCACCTGTTCATAATTAAGCATCGGTTCGCCCATTCCCATATATACGATATTAGTAATATAGTGTCCGAACGATTCTTTGGCTTGTCGATTCATCAGTAAAAATTGATCAAAAATCTCAAATGCGTATAGGTTTCTAATAAAACCCATTGTGCCGGTAGCGCAAAATGCACACCGCAGCGAACAGCCTACTTGTGATGATATGCAGGCAGTTACGCGTTCCCCACTTGGGATTAATACTCCCTCAACCTGTTTGCCGTCATACAACGTAAAGATGAATTTAAGGGTTCTGTCCGAACTTTCAACCCGACTTCCGATGGTAGTGGAAAGAAATGAAAAATGCTGTTGCAGTTGTTGGCGTAAAGAGACCGATAAATTGGTCATTTCATCGAAACTGCGTGCACCTTTTTTCCAAAGCCACTCTTCAATTTGATTGACACGAAATTTTTTTTCGCCTATCTGTTGTATAAAATTAAGTCTGTCAATGGGTTTGCACAGACGAATATCGTTCATTTCCGCCATTATTTCATCAATTTTTTATATCTAAGGCGGGTAGGCGCATCATTGCCCAATCGTTTTTTCTTGTTTTCTTCATATTCGGTATAAGTTCCTTCAAAGAAATAGACTTGTGATTCGCCTTCAAAAGCAAGGATGTGGGTGCAAATACGGTCTAAAAACCAGCGGTCGTGTGAAATGACGACGGCACAGCCGGCAAAGTCGTTCAGACCTTCTTCCAAGGCGCGTAGAGTATTAATATCTATGTCGTTGGTAGGTTCGTCCAATAAAAGTACGTTAGCTTCCGATTTAAGGGTCAGGGCTAAATGCAATCGATTTCTTTCGCCTCCGGAAAGCACGCCTGCCAATTTTCCTTGGTCAGTACCGCTAAAATTAAACCGAGAAACGTAAGCGCGGGAGTTGATGAGGCGTCCGCCCAACATCATTTGTTCATTTCCTTCCGAAATCACTTGCCATACATTTTTTTCGGGGTCGATGGCAGCATGTTGCTGATCCACATAGCCGATTTTGACGGTTTCTCCCACGTTAAAAGTGCCGCTGTCAGGAGTTTCAAGTCCCATAATCAAGCGGAAAAGCGTTGTTTTACCGGCACCGTTGGGACCAATAATTCCAACAATTCCATTCGGAGGAAGCGAAAAAT
>CAYYHC010000080.1:0-9966 GCA_964471715.1 uncultured Lentimicrobiaceae bacterium
CAATGATGGAGTGAGTATTACTTTTCGGGAGCAACTACTTTCATTTAATTATTATTACTGTCCGGTAAACTTCTTTAGGTTAAAACAAAAAGGTCGAGGTTCGATTGAACCCCGACCTTTTTGTTTGCTTATGCATTGATCAAAAACTAATCGTAAACAATGGGCAAAAATAGTAATTTTATCGGAGAACCGGTATATAGTCAAGTAATAAATTTGTTTGATAAGGGAAAAATAATGAGAATTAGTAAAGAAACGACCGGTAGTGAGCCGTATGTGAAGCGTTTTGATGGTTATCAGCATCTTATCGTTATGTTGTTTGGCATTCTCAAACACTTTGATTCTCTGAGAGAATTGGAAATAGGAATGAAAGCCGAAGCACATAAACTTCAACATCTTGGACTAAATTGCATTGCCCATCGCAGTACATTAGCAGAGGCAAATATTCGCCGACCACAAGAGTTTTTTGCAAAGGTTTATGCCTATTTGTTGGAGAAATATGCCAAATTTTTAGCGGACAGCCGCCCTCCCAAAAGTTATAAGGGAAACACAAATGAGCCAAAAGATTGAGAAAAATTGCTGTATATGATGGATTCCTCCACCATAAATCTTTTTGATGATATTTTCAAGGATGTTCTAAAATATAAAGTCTTAAAATCCACTACATACGTAAATCCCAAAGGATTGGTTACTTACAATGATAAAAGAGTAATTTTTACTCGCAAAGAATTGGAACATAAAGCTCGATTAGTAACAATTTGGGATAAAAAAAAGAAGCCTGTCGCACTTCTGACCAATAATTTTGATTTTTCTGTGGAAGATATTTCCGAAATATATCGCTTGCGTTGGGCAATAGAAACGCTCTACAAACAACTAAAACAGAATTTTCCACTCCATTTTTTCTATGGAGACAGCGTTAATGCAATACAAATACAGACGTGGGTCGTACTTATCGCTAACCTTTTACTGACAATCATGTCGAGAAGCATCAAAAAACATTGTGTTTTTTGATGATTATTAGTATGGTTCGTCTCACACTGATGTATTACACTAATTTTATCGCTTTTATGGAAGACCATAACAAAACTTGGAGAGATATAAGGATTAAAGAAAACCAAAATTCACCTCCACAACCTTCCCTTTTTGACTAATGAGGGCTTACTTTTTTTAAATAATTTTCCAATTCCCTATTGATAAGGCTTTGGAAAGAAATTCTATGCTATTTTGAGTTTTACCGGACAGCAATAATCAAAAATAAAACAGACTTCCATTTGTAAATTAACGGCAGATTTCATCCATTAATTGGTAACCAATTAAACTCATCACAAGCATTAATTTTTTAAATAAGTCACAATTTTTTCTATCGCAATGGCTGATTCATTTACCTCAACACTGTTAATGTGCCGGTGCGCATCTCCTGAATACCATGAATTGTGTAATAGAATTGATAATAATAGGTACCGTCCGCTAAATTCGCAGCACCCCAATCATTTTGATAATTCTTGGCTTGGAAAACCACATTTCCATTCCTATTGCGAATAATCATTCTGCTTTGTTCGCAATTTTCAATTCCCCTGATAACAAAGAAATCATTATAACCATCTGAATTAGGTGTAATTACATTAGGAATTTCCAATGTTATCGGCGGTGTTAAATCAATATCGTCAAAACTGTTATGCTGTGCGATGACAGGGTCTTGCGATAATTGTTCTTTTAGTTCATTATCCGATTTTGGCTTGGTAATAGATGTTGTAGCAATCGGTTTATCCGATGTCGGTGCAGATTGTGTGCGCTGCGGGGTTTCTTGTGCGGTGAGTTTTGAATCTGCCACACGCAAACCTTCGCTCTGTTTCTCGGACTGCCCTCCTGAAGGAACTACAGAAACGGGGGAGTTCGTCGCCGATGGCATTGTTACTCCTTCACTTGCATTTATTAAAGGATTACCGGGCGCATTTTCGGACGGATTGTTCGCTGCAGGAGACTGATTTTGAATCTCTTTTTGGAAAAGTTGCACCGTTTGCGGTTTTAGATTTTGCGTTTCATTCATTACAGCAGAATCGCCCGCCACTATTTTGTTTCCCTGCGTTGCGGAAGGGGTTGCATTATTCAGCGATGAAGAATCGGAGTTAACTATGTATAAAGCAATTCCGCCGGCAACTATGGCCGAACTGACCATACCGATCATAATTTTGGCAGCCACGGAAGAGAGATGAATAGCGGAATGAGAAGAGGCAGAAGCAGCAGCTTGTTGAGCGGCCGACGCACCGGACAGCCCCGCCGACAACTGTCCCTCAATGGACTGCCAGCAGCGTGCTGACGGCTCAACCGTGATGTTCTCCAATAAATTCTTTAATTCAATATCTTCCATTTTATTTTTCTAATACGTCCCTTAACCATTTTTTGGCTCTTACTAATTGTGATCGCGAGGTACTTTCCTGAATTTCCAACATACTTCCTATCTCTTTATGCGATAATCCCTCTACAACGAATAGGTTGAAAATAACGCGATACGTTTCCGGCATTCGCTGTATCAAGCTCAATAAATCTTTCTCCATCAAGTGGTTAGCAGGATTATCAGTTGCGCTTAACGTTCCCATGTCTGCACCGCTATCATCAAAAGATAATTGGTGATAATGCTTTGCATTCGTTCTAAAGTGACTAATCGCCGTATTCAACATTATTCGTCTCATCCAATTTTGTAAAGAACAATCAAACCTAAATTCGCCTAAATGAGCAAAAATCTTGGTAAACCCTTCTATCATCACATCCTCGCCCTCTTCACGTGTGTTTGCATAACGCATACAGACACCCAACATCAATGGAGAAAACCGGTCATATAACTTTTTTTGATCGACTCTGCTATTTTGCAGACAGCGTTCAACAAGTTCTTTTTCTTCCATTGTTTCCACTTGAATATAGACGAGATTTTAGTCCGAATGTTGCAAAATTATTTGACAGATTTTACGATTGCCTCCACTTGTCGCAGATAATTACGTTTGCTTTCCGTAGGTGCATACACAAATCCATCGATGCTAATACATTGATTTTGAGCATTTACATAAGAAAAATGATAAAAAGGTCCTCCCATATAATCATTTTCAGTTTCCCATAAGCCGCGCAATTCTATCCCTTTTTTCATACCTATTTGCAAAGGTTGCGCGAGGGGTAGATCCGCAATTTCCGTCACAATGGGATGGATATTTTCGTTGGCAGCCCCCTCAATATATTTGCGTGACATTCTATTTCTATTATTGATGACGGTACGTTTCGACAAATTAGTACTATCGGAGCGGTAAATCATTATAAATCTGTCATTGATTGATGTCCGGTACGCCAACCACAAAAAATCGTCCTCTTCTCGCGCTATGCTGTATTCTTTCGTCACCGTCAACAAAATACCAAATTTGTTTTTAATATGTTCCTGTAATTCTATATTGGCAATGCCCTCGTAGGCACCCTGAATTTTACGAATATCATTCGCATACAACTCATCACGAATTTCTACCTGATGATTTACAAAATAGGTTAAACAAGAATCCTGATTATTTCCTCTAATTTTAATGTAAATCTGAGGTGTTGACCAAATTCCGCGTTCAATAGACAATTCCGTTTTGGTAAGATTCTCCGACAATTCAAATTGAATCACATTAAAGTGCCGTTGTTTGTCGGAATTAAATTCGCTTGTCGGAATTTGCAGCACATCGAACATCGGTTCTATTTGATTGATAGCAGGTTGTGGAACTGTTAACATTGCATTTACACTATCCTGTATTGTTTGTTTCCAAACATCTTTATCCATTACCAGCAGAACTTCTGCCGCTTTTCCAATCGAAGAATTATCCACATTAACCGTAAAAGTTTTCTTACAAGCCGTGGTCATCAGTACCAAAGCTATTAATATAAAATATATCTTTTTCATCTTTATAAATTTAATGACACTTTTTGCGATTGCAAAAGTACAATAATAATTCATATAGACGCTTGTAATATTCATTCGTGAAACAATTATTTGTAGAGATGGTGCGCAGAGCTTCTACAAAAGCACCTTATTCTCCATTTTTCTATGGAGACAGCGTTAATTAAATAGTCACCTCCGCAACCTTCCCTTTTTGACTAATGAGGGCTTACTTTTTTTAAATAATTATCCAATTCCCTATTTATAAGGCTTTGGAAAGAAATTCTATGCTATTATGAGTTTTACCGGACAGCAATAATACTTTATTAATTATAAATTTACAAAAGCATTAAAGGGTTGATTTATAAACAAAAGCAGCCATTTTTTATAAAAAAATAAGCCTTCAAATACTGATAAAACAGCAAAAAACAATGTAAAATTCTCATTCTCGAATAAAAAAAGGCGGGCTTTTTTTTACAAAAAGCCCGCCTTTGTATGACTAAAATTCAACAATTATTTCTTGATGAATTTTTGTGTAGTCGTTCCGTTAGCACCATTAATGCGTACGAAATAAACTCCATTGCTTAAGTCGCTTACATTGATTTGTGCATTGTCGGTCATAGTTTGAGTAGTGATAACTTGACCTAATAAGTTAACGATTTGAACTTCGTTGTTTCCGTTAGCGGTAACGTTTAATACATTGTTGCAAGGATTCGGGAAAACTGAAACGTTAGAAGCTGCATTTTCATTGATACCTACAGTTGTTTGAATAGTTACATCATCAATAAATAATGCAAAAACATCTGTAGAAACATATTGAATGGCAACATATTGTGTTCCTGCGGGGAAATCATAGCTATATTCAGTCCAAGCAGTATCTACTTGAATAAGTGCAGAATTAATATTAGTAAATGCATTAGCTTCAGCGGTAGTTGTAGAATAAGCAACATTCATTTTTTCTAAACCATATTGGTTGGTTAAAGCACGTGCAAAAAATGTAATATTACCGATATTTCCATCCAATACATGACTAATCATCCAATCGTTATTCTGACTCAAGGTAGTATTCGAAAAACCGGCCATAAATTTTGCACCGGAATGTGCAGGATAATTTGCACTTACATCAGGCGTAACAGCACTCGGATTGAATACAATAAATGCCATAGGTGCAAAATTATTTGTAAATTCGCAATCAGTAATGGAATAAGTTGAATCTCCATCACCATCAATAAAAGTCCATTGTCCTGCAGGATTAATTTCGAAATCTGTATAACTTTCGAAATCATCCGTAATTGTCATTTGCGCGTTTACTGCAACTACTGCAAAGCAAATCGCTAAAATTGTAAAAAGTTTTTTCATAATTAATATTTTTAATGAATAAATTGGTTTAAAATTCAACTTGCAAATATAAGAAAGTTTTTTGAAAGGACGCAGCATCTTTTCAAAAAACTTATCAACATTAACCCTATTTTATTAAATGCTTGATTATCAGAATAATAATTTTATTCCAAATCCAAATTTTTAATCGAGTTTTTATCCAATTTCGCTTCGCCCCATACTTTTTTTGTAATTTTAAGAGCTTCCATGGTCGTAAGCTTGTCGGTCTGCTCTAAAATTCGTTGCACAAAAATACACTGTTTAATGTCGGCTTCGTTATTGACAACGGCTTCAGAAAGGGCTTTGCAGGTTTGGTAACCGCAAATACGACAATCCACCTGCGGCAGGTCTTCATTAATTTCAAATACCTTTTTCATCTTCCGCATCGCAACGGAAATATTATCATCCAACTTGTCCATCGAGCGGGGCAAAACTTCACCCAACTTAATATTATCTTGCAGGTACTCCTTATAATTCAAAAGGTTATTCTCATCCGACGAAACCATTTTCGGGCGTTGTTTGGCACGTTTCTTTTGTCTTTCGGCAATCAAAAACCGATTGCCCGCGCACAAAATCCCGCCCGCACAACTCTCATCACAAGCCCGCAGCTCCAGAAAATCGATGTTGTTGATGTCCTCATTTTCCAACTTATCCAAGAAATCGGAAACGTTGTGAACCTCATCAATCGCCAAATTGCGACCCACCGGCATATCTTTGATCTCTCCGCCCGTCAACGACCACAAAATGCTGTTCTTGGAAAGAGGGTGAAAATCAAACTCGTCTTCTCGCAAATTGTAAACACCCTGTTTGATGATACGAAATACCTTATTGTATAAATAATTCATGTTAATGACGCCATCAATCGGTGATTTCTCCTCTCCGACCGGACTTTTCACGGCAGCAATTTTTGCCGCACACGGCGACACATAAAAAATGCCGATATCCTCCGCAGGAATACCTTTTTCCACCAACATCTTTTTAATATATAACGCGGTCATATCTAATGGCGGCTTGATTAACAATAAGTTAGAAACCAATGACGGATATTTCACCTGAATAAGTCGCACAATGGCAGGACAGAAAGTGGAAATCATCGGTTTTTCCGCCTTGTTATTTTTAACGCGCTCATTAATAACTTCTTTTAAAACATCCGTGCTCTTCTCAACTTCGTAAACATATTGAAAACCAAGGTGATAAATAGCGGAGAGGATGGCGCGCTGGCTGATCTTTTCGGGAAATTGCGCACTAAAAAGTGTAGGTATTAAAATGACGGGACACTTGTAATTGTAGATGGTCTGAAAGTCGTCTTGTTCAATGTAGATGGCATTCACCGGACAAGTAGAGTAGCAATGTCCGCAGTCAATGCACCGATTGGGATTGAGGATAGGTTGACCATTTTTCACATGTATGGCGCCTGTCGGACAAACGCTCGTGCAGTGGGAGCATCCAATGCAGAGGTCATATTTGAATTTAAGAGCGTGGTGAAAAGTTTCCATATCAAAAATAGTTTATGATTTCAACGGTAGTTCCTTTTCCGATTTCGGAGGTAACGGTCAGTTGGTCGGAATTTGATTTCATATTGGGGAGTCCCATTCCGGCGCCGAAACCCATTTCGCGAACGATGGGCGAGGCGGTGGAATAACCTTTTTGCATCGCTTGGTCAATATCGGGAATTCCCGGACCTTCGTCGCAGAGTTTGATATATACTTTATTCTCCTCCAAATCAACGGAAATCGTGCCGCGATAGGCGTGTGCGACAATATTCACTTCGGCTTCGTAAAGTGCCACAACCGTCCTTTTAATGACATCCGGCTGAACCCCCAACTGTTTCATCATCTTTTTGACAATACTTGAAGTCGTCCCGGCATTTGTAAAATCGCCGCCTTCAACTTGATATTCAAAATTCATAATGGTCTTTTTTAGTAAACTCCCGGCAATCCCGCAGCAAAAAGCAATCCCGATGTGCGATACAATGAATAGTCGGTCTCTATCAGAACCATCTCATTTTCAGCTGCCAACTCTTTCATCTCATCGGTCACTTTTTTCCCGCGAACAAACAGGATAATTTTAATATCTGACATCTCGCAGGTTCTTATCGTCTGCAAATTTGCCAATCCGGTTATCAGCATCAACGATTTATCGGTTTTAATCGTCAATACATCGCTCATCAAATCAGAGGCAAATGCGCAATCTATCCGACTAATACTACGCATTTGCCCTTCAACCACATTCCCTTCGATTATGGAATTAATTTCTTCAATATTCATTTTATAAATGGTTTCGTTTAAGTGCACAAAAATAGAAAAAATATTTTGATTAAATTATTATCCAAATAAATATTTATATCAATCAACATTTTACAATTAGTCGCGTTGCAACGACACAATTCCCGACAGTATAAAATTGTCGGCGCAAAATGGGGAAAATTCAATTGTCTTTATTCAAAAATATAACATGTTGTATATAAATTCAGCAAGTTATCATATCATAACTTGCTGAAACTATCTTTTTTTATACCATTTCAGCAAGTTATCGCATCATAACTTGCTGGAAATATCTTTTTTATACCATTTTCAGCAAATTATCTCATTATAACTTGCTGAAAATATTTTTTTTTATATCTTTGCAGCAAATTATAATTATATGGCAGCACTTATCGGCAGAAAAAATGAAATTGAAACATTAAATGGGTATTATCATTCAGGAAAATCCGAATTTATCGTGGTTTACGGCCGTAGAAGGGTCGGAAAAACATTTCTCATTAAACAGCTTTTCAAAAATAAATTGCTGTTTCAGCATACTGCCATTGCCAATGCAAATGGCAAAACCCAACTTTCAAATTTCTATAACTCTCTCTACGAATGTGGATTTCAACCCGAAGCACCACTCAAAGATTGGTTTGATGCTTTTCAACAATTAAAGAGCTTTTTGCAACAAAAGTCATCTTCAGAGCGACAATTAATTTTTATTGATGAACTTCCTTGGTTGGATACTCCAAAAATGAATTTTGTATCAGCGTTGGAACATTTTTGGAATAGTTGGGCGGCTTGGGAAGATAATATAATGCTCATAGTTTGCGGATCCGCCACATCATGGATGACCAATAATATCATCAATAATCACGGCGGTCTGCATAATCGATTGACACATTCTCTCTATTTGGCTCCCTTTTCACTTGGCGAGTGCGAAGAATACTGTCAATCAAGAAATATAATATGGTCGCGAAAATATATTGCCGAATGTTATATGGTAATGGGCGGAATTCCTTATTACCTTGACCAAATTGAAAAAGGGGAAAGTCTTTCGCAATGTATTGATCGACTGTTTTTTTTACCAAATGCCATGCTTAAAACCGAATTTAATAATTTGTATAAGTCTCTTTTCAAACATAGTGAAAACTACATCAAAGTTATTACTCAATTAGGCAAAGTTAGAGCCGGTTTGACACGGCAAGAACTGATCAAAAATACAGGATTGGCGGACGGAAAAGGCATCTCTGTCATTTTAAAAGACTTGGAATTGTGCGATTTTATTCAAAAATATCCCGAATTTGGCAAAGCTAAAAGCAAATCAAAATATCAATTAATTGATTTTTATACCCTATTCTACTTGCTTTTTGTGGAAAAAAATAAACAAAATGATACTCATTTTTGGTCTAATTCTCTCTTAAGTCCTTTACATAATTCTTGGGCAGGGCTCACTTTTGAATTGCTGTGCAAGTATCATATCAAACAAATTAAACAAAAATTGGGAATATACGGAATTGTTAGCCAACAATATACATGGTACAATAACCAAAAAGACGGTGTCCAAATTGATTTGCTTATTGACAGGGCTGACCACTGTATAAACATTATTGAAATTAAATTTGCAAAGGAACAATTTGAAATTAATCAAGAGTATGAAACAAAACTTAATCATAAAATTGACCGATTTATCAGAGATACCGCCACCCGAAAAACGCCAATACTCACATTTTTAACTACTTATGGAATAAAACAAAACGCTCATTCCTCAATAGTACAAAAAGAAATTGTGTTGGATGATTTATTTCTATAGACCTCTTTTCTCCACTTTTGCCCAATCGCTTCATCAAATCAAGAGAAATATTTTTGTTTGATTATTGGGGCGCCCCGGTTCGCCTCATAGCCGTCGCCATCGAACATCAATTGCATATTTCCGGCTCACCGTCACGCTTTTCGCTCAAACTCCTCGCAGCCTGACCCTGTCGGTCATCTCACCCCAAAAAATGTATATTGTTCATCGTCAATTGTTCATTGGAAAGCTGCTGCGGGGTATCCGCTACAATCGTTGGCGCGAATCAATGCTTACAACTTTCAAATTGTTCCCCTCAACACAAAATTTGATTTCATAACCCGCAAACTCAAATCCATAAATCCTTTCGGGACTATGCTGGTATGCCGGACGCGGATCTTGTGTCAAAACCTCAATCAGTGTTTGCTTTATTTTCAAAGGAATCGTTGCTGCAAGACTTTCGGGAAAGGTTACTTCCAATTTCTGTTTTTCGTGCGTATCCGTAAAACCTCCTTTCGCATCAGGATGACAATCGGTAAAGGGTAAATAGGGTTTGATATCGTAAATCGGTGTCCCGTCCATTAAATCGGCACCGGAAACTATCAAAACTATACCATCAATCGGATGATTTTCAATACTTTCCAACTTTACAGATGACAATC
>CAYYHC010000081.1:0-9838 GCA_964471715.1 uncultured Lentimicrobiaceae bacterium
AAAAATAAACTAAGAAATTGAGGTTAGCGGTTTAAAAAGTGGTAGTACTATAAAAAGCAATATTTATCATATAAAACTGCTTTGTATGAGATTACTAAAACATTATCTTTTTCTGTTCCTATGAAATACAGATGTAAAAAATATTTAAAATATTTAAGGGATAAAGGATATGATCCTATAGATATTAATAATTGTAATACGAATACTTGGGAACCGGTGATTATTATATTTAAAGTAATTCCATTGAATGATAAATCAACGTATTGTGACCCAAAAAATTCTGAATAAAACTTAGAATATTCCCAAAATTCCCTTATCTTTGCCATTTCAAAAATCCCAAATCCCAAACCAAAACCAGCCCAATGAACCCACTTTCAATAATAAAACACAATACCTTTTTACGGAACAAAATAATGTTTCTTTGTTGTGTGTTGCTAAACGCAAACTTACTTGCTCAAAATCACACAGATTTAAATAAATATGACACAATTAATTGTTCTCGTTTGTCATTAAACAAAAATGGAGATACTATTTCTACAGCATTTTGTGCTAAATATCAACTGCGAGAATATAGTTTTCAATCTGTTTATTTTGAAAATCGGCCTGCGTTCTTGATGATCTATTGCCATGGTGTAAAGGGTTACAAATTAGTAGCAGAGTTTATGTACGACAAGTGGAAGAAAAACAAATGGATTAGAAACGATTACCATGCGAAATCCGTTCCCTATAGAAAACAATTGTTGAAGAAGTATTTAAAAACGAAAGATACCATACAATACGAACATGTACAGATAAAATAATAAAAAACAGTTATAGTCATGGAAAAGACAGATGCTTGCAAAATCGCCATATAGCGGCCGAAAAAATTGGATTGACAATGGGATTTATTGGTTCTTGTTATACCCTGCCACAACATATACTTCGGCTGTTTTTTCAAAAAAGTATGAAATATCAAAAAATAATGTAACTTTGCACCTTTAAAAATTATAAGATTATGAAGAAAATATTTTTTGTTTTGGCAATATTAACGATGTCGTTATTCCCTGTTTGTAAAGCCAATAACCCTGATGTATCGGCAAAAGAAACCGCAAAACAATTCGGCTATTATGTTGCTTTTGGAGATGCCGTAAAAGCAGATTTAATCGCAGTATATACTTCCGATCATCGTAATTTTATGGTTGAATACATTACACCAATCAAAGCCGATATTTTGGAAAACGGTGGTTTGGATAAAATTTCCGTTATAGGCGAAGAAGTCATCACCGCCAATGTAAAAACCAACGTTACCATCGCTTATGAATGCAAACTCGGTGAAGTTATCAAGCAAACCTACACTTTAATTATGGTTGATGGTGCTTGGAAAATTGACATGGGGCTTTTATAATCCTCTTCGTTCAATCAATTTTTGCATAATTTGAATGGCATTTGTAGCCGCACCCTTACGAAGGTTATCGGATACCACCCACATATTCAATGTTTTAGGTTGCGTTTCGTCGCGACGGATTCTACCTACAAATACATCATCTTTGTCTTTCGCATAACGCGGCATCGGATATTCGTTTTGGTCAGGATTGTCTAACACCGTAACTCCCGGCATTTCATTGAGAAGATTCAAAACATCAATCATGTTATATTCGTTCTCAAATTCCACATTCACCGCTTCGGAATGTCCACCGAAAACGGGAACGCGAACGACGGTAGCAGTTACATTTATTTTATTGTCACCTAATATTTTGCGTGTTTCATTGACCAATTTCATCTCTTCACTTGTGTAACCGTTGGGTTCAAAATTTCCGCCGTGAGGAAGTACATTCAAATCAATTTCATAAGGATAAACCTTTTCGCAAGATGTATTGGCGCGTTCCGCTAAAAGTTGCTGTACGGCTTTCATCCCTGTTCCTGTAACTGATTGATAGGTAGAAACAACGAGACGATGAATGGTGTATTTTTTATGCAACGGCGCCAATGCCATCACCATTTGAATGGTCGAACAGTTCGGATTGGCGATGATATGGTCATCGGATTTTACGCTATCAATGTTGATTTCGGGAACAACCAACGGAATTTGCTCGTAAGTGCGCCACGCCGACGAATTGTCGATGACGGTACAGCCTATTTCTGCAAATTGTGGAGCATATTTCAACGATGCACTGCTCCCTGCCGAAAAGATGGCAAAGGTCGGGTTCGCTGCGATGGCTTCATCAACAGATACAATTTTTAAAGTTCTCCCGGCAAATGTAATCTCTTTACCTACAGAACGCTCCGATGCAGCTACGATAAGTTCTGCGTTCCGAAATCCCCGTTCTTCCAATACTTTAAGCATTACACTTCCTACTAATCCGGTGGCTCCCACTAAAGCTATTTTCATCTTATTCTGTTTTTTATTAAAAAATGTTAAGCCCTCTTGACTTTCGCCTGCAAAAATAATACTTTTGCACTTGATAGACGAACGAATTAATCTCTTTTAACTAAAAAAAACTATGAAAAAACTCAAAGTGCTTATTATCATTGGCTTAAGCCTTCTTTTAAACCCTTCTTTTTGTCAAATTACGGACGATTTTAACGATGGCGATTTTAGTCATAATCCCTCTTGGGAGGGAGATGTTACGCTTTTTTCAGTCATCAATCAGCAATTGCAACTCAATGCGCCCGAAGCCGGTGATGCCTATTTATCGCTGCGTCATAATTACAACGCTACCGAGTTGGAGTGGCTTTTTTCGATTAAAATGTCCTTCTCTCCCTCTCAAAACAATTACGCCAGAGTTTATTTGTTGGCAGATACAACAAATTTGAAAAGCAACCGACTGAAAGGTTTCTTTTTGCAGTTCGGCGAAGTCGGGGCGGAAGATGTAATTGAACTTTTTTATCAGAATGAAGGAACTTTTCACTCTGTTTTTCGAGGTGTAACTTCCATTGCATCAGGTGTATTGTGTAATATTAAGGTTACCAAGTCTTCAACCGATTCTTGGACGCTGTACGTGGATGCTCATCAAAACGGACTCTATGTTGAAGAAGCATCCGCCATCGCTGAAGTAAATTATAATGATTTGATTTATAATGTATTGGGATTGTATTGCAAATATACTTCTTCTTACAAGGACAAATTTTTCTTTGATAATTTTTATTATGGTGCGCCTGTTCAGGACACCATAAAGCCCGTTGTGGTGAGCGTTGAAGCAAATTTGGAAGATTATCATCAAGTGAGGGTCGAGTTTTCGGAAGTAGTGACGCCCGAATCTGCATTGGATACCAATTATTATATAGTATCGGAATTAAGACAAAAACCAATTCGGTGTAGTTTTATAGACGAAGATTACAGACAAGTATTGCTCACTTTTGCAAATACTTTTAATGAACGGCAGAATTATACACTTCAGATGAGCGGTATTCGTGATTTTGCTGATAATGAGATGGTTGTGACCGAAAATAATTTTTTGTTTTATACATTGCAGAGAAACGAAATATTGATTACGGAAATAATGTCGGATCCGACACCTCAGGTGCAATTGCCTGAATGTGAATATATTGAATTGTATAATTCGTTGCCGTTTCCCGTCACACTGAAAAATGGTCTGTTAAGAGTGGGAAACAATAATAAGGAATTGCCGACATTGATTTTCCCACCGGAAAGCTATCTTTTGCTCATTCCAAAGTCGGGAGATAGTCTGTTTTTAGATTATGAAAACAAATATAGTGTTAGTTCATTGAGTATTACGGACGATGGACAATCCATTACGCTTTATGATTTCCGCGGCAATGTTTTGCATTATGTCAATTTTAGTAAAGAGTGGCACACCAATCAATTGAAGCGAGAGGGCGGCTGGTCGCTGGAAATGATGGATTTGCAAAATGCGTGTAGCGGACAAAGTAATTGGAACTCGTCACAATCGGAAAGCGGAGGCACTCCCGGTGCTGTGAATTCTATTAACACGCAAAATGAAGATGTTGAGAAACCTAATTTATTGAAAATCACTGTTGTAGATTCAACTCACATCTTCGTGTTTTTTGATGAAACAGTTTTGCCCGATTCTTTGCAATGGCTTTCTATGTTTGCTATTGATAGAAATGAGGAGGTCGTTTCGGTAGTTCCACAGTTGCCGGAAAATCGCTCATTTTTGTTGACACTTTCGTCCCCATTATTGTCGCATACGATTTACACCTTGACGGTAATGCAGCCTTTATGCGATTGTGCGGGCAATGAAAGCGGGGCAGGCGCATTTGCACGGTTCGGATTGCCGGAAGCGCCTGCTGCTTTCGATGTGGTTATCAATGAGATACTTTCCAATCCTTTTGAAGATACGGATGCGGATTTTATTGAACTTTATAATCGAAGTGATAAGATTATAGATTTAGCGCAGTTGAAAGTGGGGAGCGGGTGGGGTGAGCAGCCGGATAATGCGGTGGCGGTGGTGGAGGACGGCTATTTGCTTTTTCCTGAACAATATATTGTTATCAGTAAAAATAGCGCATTAACAGGAGAACAGTATTATTCTCCTGCGCCGGATGCTATATTGGAAAATCGGTCATTGCCGACATTGCCCAATGATGAGGGTGTTGTTCATTTAGTAGATTTTGCCTACAATAGAATTGATAAGATGCTATATACCAAGGATATGCACTATCCGTTGCTTCAATCTTTGGAGGGTGTTTCGTTGGAACGAATCCATTTTGATGCGGTTACGCAAGATGCAGACAATTGGAAATCGGCGGCGGAGGGCGTGGGATGGGCGACACCTGCCTACCGGAACTCGCAGTTTTCGAAAAACATGGAAAGTGACCGAACGGTTGAAGTTATCCCGGAAATTTTTTCTCCCGATGGCGATGGATTTGACGATTATACAGAAATATTTTGCCATTTCCCGGAAACCGAAAACAGAGTCACCATCAATATTTACGACAGATACGGTCATCTTGTTAAACAGCTCATTAATAATCGAATATGTGGATTTACGGAGCATTTTCGATGGGACGGCATTACAGATGACGGGCGTGAAGTGTTGAACGATATTTATGTTGTGGCAATGCAGATGTGGAATCAAAAAGGTGAACGAAAAGTATATAGGAAAACGGTTGCGATAGTGCGGAGAACATAAGGTTTTTTATTGTTTATTAAATCGATTGTCACTTTCACTTTTTTCGTACTTTTGCGGGTTAAAATAAAGCAATCATCGAAATGAGAAAAAAACAATATATAATTGAAAATCTTGAGATTATAGATGCAGCGGCGGAAGGAAAAGCAGTTGGAAAACACGAAGGACTCACGGTTTTTGTGACGGGTTTGGTGCCGGGCGACATCGCTGATGTTACCGTTTTTAAAAAGAAAAAAAGTTATGCCGAAGCACGACTTTTGAAACTGATTACACCCTCTCCATTGCGTATTGAACCGCAGTGTTCGCATTTCGGATTGTGTGGAGGTTGTAAATGGCAAATGTTGCAATATGAGCAACAACTATTCTACAAGCAGAAACAGGTAACTGATAATTTCCAACACCTTGGTCAGTTTTATTATCCTGCGCCCGCACCGATTTTGGCTTCCGAAAAGCAATACTACTACCGTAATAAATTGGAGTTTACGTTCACCCACCAGCGGTGGCTTTCGGAGAAAGATATGGAACAGCAAAAATTAGGTAATACAATAGAAACCAGAGGATTAGGATTCCATATTCCGGCAAAATTTGACAAAGTCCTTGATATTGACCATTGTTATCTTCAACCCGAGCCAAGCAATGATATTCGTCAAGCGGTGAAAGAATATGCCATGCAACACGATATTCAGTTCTACAATCTCCGAAATCATGAGGGTGTACTCCGAAACATGATTATTCGTACCACCTCAACCAATGAACTGATGGTCATTCTCTCTTTTACCGAAAAGAACGAAGTCACCACTGCACTTCTTCAATTTATTGCCGACCGATTTCCACAAATCACATCTTTGCAATATGTTGTAAATCAGAAAGTAAACGATACAATTACCGATTTGCCGATTGAAGTTTTTAAGGGAAATGCGTTTATTATGGAGAAGATGGGCGATTTGCAATTTAAAATCGGTCCCACTTCATTTTATCAAACCAACACACGTCAGGCGGCAAGATTGTATCAAGTGGCTAAAGATTTTGCTGCGATTACGCCCAATGATATTGTTTACGACTTGTACACCGGAACAGGAACGATTGCCAACTTTGTGGCACGAGACGCTCAAAAAGTGGTGGGAATTGAGTATGTAGATGCGGCAATTGAAGATGCCAAAGAAAACTCACATTTGAATCATATTGAAAACACGGTATTTTATGCCGGCGACATGGCGAAGGTGTTGACGCAAGGTTTTGTAAAACAGAACGGTCAGCCTCAGGTTGTGATCACCGATCCGCCACGCGCAGGGATGCATCCGGCAGTCATTGAACAATTGATTTTGATGGCACCTGACAGAATCGTATATGTAAGTTGCAATCCGGCTACGCAAGCACGCGATATTACGCTCCTTGCCGAACATTATGCCGTTGAAAAAATCCAGCCTGTGGATATGTTTCCACATACGCAACACGTTGAAAATGTAGTTCTTCTAATTAAAAAATAAAATATTATGGCAAAAATTGCAATTCTCGGTTACGGGAAAATGGGGAAAGAAATTGAAAAAATTCTGCTCCAAAATCAACATACCGTTCCGGCAATCATCGACAACGAAGAGGAATGGAAAAAACAATATCAGCAGTTTTGTCAATGTGACGTGGCTATCGAATTTTCCACTCCGCAATCCGTGATACAGAATCTGCAACACTGTTTTGATGCAAATGTACCGGTAGTATGCGGAACTACAGGGTGGAATAACGAAACCGACAGAATTGTCGATTATTGTCAAAAAAATGAGAAATCTTTGGTTTACGGTTCCAATTTTTGTATTGGTGCCAATCTGTTTTTTAAGATCAATGAAATGGTCGCCAAGATGATGAATCACCAGTCGGAATATGATGTGATGGTTGAGGAAACGCACCATGTAACGAAGAAGGATGCTCCCAGCGGAACTGCCATAACAACGGCAAATCTTATTATTAATCAGTTAGATAGAAAAACAAATTGGAAATTGGATGATGATAGCGATTCTGAAACGGTAAACATATTGGCGCATCGGTTGGGAAATGAAACCGGTACGCATGTGGTACGCTATAGTTCTGAAAATGATTGTATTGAGATTACACACAAAATATACCAACGCTCAGCGTTAGCTTCCGGTGCAGTAAAAGCCGCTTTGTGGCTTATCCGGCACAAAGGGATTCATCAATTCAAAGATATTTTTATGGAATTCTAAAACCTATTCGCACGCCTCGAAATTTTGCAGATTTCGTAACTACTACCACTTCTTTTCATATTTGACAGTACGACGAGTTGCTCCAACGTGGCATCATCACGCACATTGCCTTGTTTGTCGGGATTTGCATCACGTCACTGTTTTGCCGTCAACCCAAATAGTGCTACGTTGAGCAAGTCGGCTTCTTCGGCATAAGTGTATGTAATTTGCTCTTTTGTAACCACTTGTGGAATGATATGTTCTTTTATCGCATCGGTGTGTAAAAGTTTCTCCGCCGTAACGTCCTGACTTCGAAATAATTCCAATGCTATTTGTTTCGCTAATCCATTTCTGCGGGGATATCCAAAACGACGGCTTTGCTGATTCTTTTTTAAACCCCTCAAAAATGTGGGGTTTAAAATTCGGATTATTTAGCATCTCCCACAGTCCAATATATTCAATAGTGTTGTAAGTTCTTAACCATAAGCTTATAATCTGAGATGGGTTGTCTTGGTTGCGATACTTTGCCATATCGGTCAACGAAATGTAGTCTTCATTTGATTTGGAAAATAGTGTTATTTCCGTTCCTTTTACCGTTATTGTCTCTTTCTTTACCATAATTTTGATTGTTTAATTTAACTAAAATGTCAATAAATTCCTCATTATCATTATATTGATTAGCTAATCAAGTTGATTAGTTCTTTCTTGCCATAATTTTTTGAAGTCGGCAAATGTACTATTTTTTATAATTAAACGATTAATCAAAATTTTAATTTTTCCGGTTAATGAGATTAATTAGGATGTAGCGGCAGAATATGATTAGAAGAAAGGAGGGAGCAAGTCAACGGAATTATTTGTTCTGTAGGGACAATCGCTTGGTAGAAAAGGAAATGCGGAAATTTAGTTGTAATTGTAGTTACACACTGATGTTATTCCAATTTTTGAATTTCTTTATTCCCCAGCAGCGAGCGCATTTGCGAGATGGCTACTTTGTTGAGTTCAATCAATCGTTGACTTTGAGGAAGTTTTTGCTGTATCAGTAGTGCGTTAATACTCTCCATATTTGACAGTACGACGAGTTGTTCCAACGTGGCATCATCACGTACATTGCCTTGTTTATCGGGATTTGCATCACGCCACTGTTTTGCCGTCAACCCAAATAGTGCTACGTTGAGCAAGTCGGCTTCTTCGGCATAAGTGTATGTAATTTGCTCTTTTGTAACCACTTGTGGAATGATATGTTCTTTTATCGCGTCGGTGTGTATCCGGTAGTTGATTTTGGAAATGGTACGTTGTACGTTCCATTCAAGCGACTTTTGCTGTTGCTCCTCAACTTTAAGTCTTTCAAACTCACTGATAAGGTAATACTTAAATTCAGGACTTATCCAAGAGGCAAACTCAAAAGCGATATTTCGGTGTGCAAAAGTTCCTCCGCCGTAGCGTCCTGCTTTCGAAATAATGCCGATAGCGTTTGTTATTGAAATCCACTGCTTTGGAGAAAGTGCAAACCCCGTTTCGGTATTCAGCATTTTAACCTCACTGAATCCCGTGAGGTTAAAACCGGGATTGTTCATCTTTTCCCATAACCCCATATAGTTGATGGAGAAGTTGGTGCTCATCCAGTGCGAAATAACAGTTGCCGGAATTTCAGCATTCTTGTACTTCGCCATATCGGTCAGCGATATATAATCGTTTTGCCTATGCGACAATAGTATGATTTCCGTTCCTTTTACCGTTATCGTCTCTTTCTTTACCATAATTTTGATTGTTTAATTTAACTAAAATGTCAATAAATTACTCATTATCATTACATCAATTAGCTAATCAAGTTGATTAGCTCTTTCTCGCCATAATTTTTTGAATTCGGCAAAGGTACTATTTTTTATAATTAAAAGATTAATCAAAATTTTAAATTTTCCGGTTAATGAAATTAATTAGGATGTAGCGGCAGAATATGATTAGAAGAAAGGAGGAAGAGACTCGAAAGCGATATCGACTCTCTCATTACAGAATCTGTAGAAATTGATAAAAACGATGAATTCCCAACCCAAACACCCCCTAAGCGTTCGCAGATGGTTTGATTTTTAGTTGGAAAATCGTTCACTTTGTGAACAACTTTTGTATTTTTGTGGGCAACATTTGACGTTTATATTTGTTATTTAATAAATAATTAGTAATTAAATAAAACATAAATAATTTACATTATGAAAAATCAAGATTCGACCAAAACGCAAACACAAAAAATTGAATTATTAAAAAATGAAATTAAAAAATTAAAAAGGCTTATTCTTTGGATTGGTATTCTATCTGGACTGATTTCTATATTATTGTTTATAGGAATATATATTTGTAGTAACTTTTTATCAATAGGTTCAAGTCTACTGACTATTATTGTTGGAGTTGTATTGTTTTTTATAACTATTTGGGTTGAAAAGAAGGGTCAACTACAGAAAAATCTAACTGAATATGAAAATAAGGATAAAGAATTTGAAACTATAAAGTATAGTACTACCACTTTTTAAACCGCTAACCTCAATTTCTTAGTTTATTTTT
>CAYYHC010000082.1:0-9763 GCA_964471715.1 uncultured Lentimicrobiaceae bacterium
GAGGAGATAGTAGAGATGCACCAACTCAAATATTATTTTAATGATTTTGCCCTGTCACCAGAAAAAAGAAAATGTATTTTGTAAAATATATTTAGCATCTTTGCGGCAAAATTGGAGTTTAATTACAAATTTGGCAATTATAATCAAAATACAATGATAACAAGAAGTTTAGAATCTGAGATGAAGCGACTTTTTAAAACGGCGATTCAATGCAGGGAAAGAGCCTAATTTATATTTTTACCGCAACCGTTCTCAAAACGAAGTGGATATTGTTGAGGAAGTCGCCTTTGACAATCTGAATATCTACGAAATCAAATCTGCACACTCTTTTCATAATGATTTTTGCAAAGGATTAGACTACTTCAGACAACTGTTTTTCGATAAAACACATTCCTCCACTGTAATTTATGATGGCGAATTGGAATTAAAATCCAGTATCAATGCTGTTATTAATTTCCGACATCTTAAATAAAATATCAATATTCGAATAGACATAATAGACTGGCTTTTAGATATATAATACCAAAGATAGGGAAAAAAATCTGCATTGGTCGCTGTACATTACCAGATGCAATCAACATGGAATAGTTTATACCTATTCTCGGTCTGAATGAACAAGGGCATTTCGGCACCATTTTTTCGTTCAATCCTATGTTGAAAAAAAGTTGTATTTTTGCACGCTAAAAAAAATCAGTAATATGTACAAAAAAGAATTTATGTTAGAAGCGATTGCCCTTTCTCATAAATGCATGGAAACAGGAACGGGCGGACCATTTGGAGCCGTAATCGTCAAAGATGGCAAAATTGTAGGTCGTGGCAGCAATAAGGTCACCACCAATAATGACCCCACTGCTCATGCAGAAGTAATGGCAATTCGAGATGCTTGCACGAACTTAAACACTTTTCAATTAACAGGTTGCGAAGTTTACACCAGCTGTGAACCCTGTCCGATGTGCTTGGGCGCCATCTATTGGGCACGCCCCGACCGCATCTATTTCGCCGCCGACAAGTCTGATGCCGCCAACGCCGGATTTGATGATTCGTTTATCTATAAAGAAATTGAATTGGTTCCCAATATGCGTAAAATTCCGGCTATTCAAGAAGATAGAGAAAATGCCATTCCCGTTTTTGAAGAATGGAAATCCTCCGAAACCAAAACAGATTATTAATCTCTATTATTATTTGTAAATTACTAATTTTCAAATAGATATATCTGTTAATTCAAAAAATTTATTCTCATTCATAAAATATCACCACTGAAATTGCTATCAGATTTCATTTAATGTGTATGTTTGCAATCTTAAAATTTGAAAAGTATGAAAGTAACCAGAATTTTTGACCTTTTAGACAATTTAAAAGAGAAGTACAGGAAACAAGATATTTTGTGCGGCAGAGTTAATGGAGAATGGCGAAAATATAGCGTTGACGAATACATTGATTATTCGAATATTGTGGCCTCTGCGCTTTTGGAACTCGGTTATCAAAAAGGCGACAAAATCGTTACCATCATGAATAATCGTCCCGAATGGAATTTTTTCGATATGGGCATTATGATGGCAGGAATGATACATGTACCCATTTATCCGACTTTAAATGAAGCCGATTACAAGCATAATATTAACCATTCTGACGCAAAATGTGTGGTTATGGGTGTTGAAGCCATCTATCGCAGAGTAGAACCGGTGATTCCCGATTTAATTAATCACCCCGACATTTTTACGATTGCCGACATTGAAGGAATACGCAACTACACCGAATTTCTGGAAATTGGGCGTGCCAATTTGGGAAAATGGATGCCGATCATTACGAAAATAAAGGAAGAGGTAAAGCCGGAAGATGTAGCAACCATCATTTATACATCGGGCACCACGGGCAACCCCAAAGGTGTAATGCTCAGCCATAAAAATTTTGTAACGAATGCGCTGACCATTGCCGGTATGCAAATTAACGACCACAATAGCAATATATTAAGCTTCTTACCACTTTGCCACGTTTATGAAAGGGTCATCAATTACAAATATCAGTATTTGGGTGCAAGTTTATATTATGCCGCAAGTTTATCGACAATAGCCAAAGATTTGAAAGACATTCATGCCGTCGGCTTTTGCGCCGTACCGCGCGTTTTGGAAACGATGTTCGACAAATTGCAATCTGCAGGTAAAGACTTGAAAGGCATCAAAAAACAAATTTATACTTGGGCTTTTAATATTGCCAAAGTATATGAATACGACAACAACAATTGGTTTTACAAAAAGAAATACGAAATTGCCGACAAGTTGGTCTATTCGAAATGGCGCGAAAACTTAGGCGGAAATCCGATGGTTATTGTCTCCGGCGGTTCTTCCATCCAAGAACGCATCATCCGCTTGTTCTCTGCCGCCAAATTACGAGTGTTTGAAGGCTACGGATTGACCGAAACTTCACCCGTTATTGCCGTCAACAACCCCCGAAAAAATGTTTTGAAAATCGGTACCGTCGGCGAAATTATGCCTTGCATTGAATTCAAATTGGCAGATGACGGCGAAATATTGACCAAAGGCGATTGTCTAATGGTGGGCTACTACAAAGATGAAGAATATACCAAAACGGTTATTGATGAAGAGGGATGGTTTCATACCGGCGACGTCGGGAAAATGATTGAAGGCAAATATCTGAAAATTACGGACAGAAAAAAGGAAATATTTAAACTGTCAACCGGCAAATACGTTGCACCGCAAGTGATTGAAAACAGATTAAAAGAATCATATTTCATTGAAAATGCGATGGTTCTCGGCGAAAACGAAAAAATCGCTGCCGCCATCATCGTACCAAATTTCAATACTTTGCATTTCTGGTGCGTCAAACATAAAATTCATTTCGACAACAATGAGGACATCATTCGAGAACCTCAGGTTGTAAATAGAATTCAACGAGAAGTCAACAAAATTAACAGCACTTTGGCAGAACATGAACAAGTGCGAAAATTCCGCTTGGTTGCCGACACATGGGCTACGCAAACCGGTGAATTTTCTCAAACATTGAAGTTGCGGAGAGGTTTCCTATACAAAAAATACGAGCAACTCTGCAAGGAAATTTATCAGCACGATAAAGATGCAGAAAACGCTGAAATCGCAAAATAAATTTTGAACTTTTTATGGCATCTGCCGTTGATTGCTTTATAAATATAAGAAAATGAGGGTATTAATTGCCATGAGTGGTGGCGTGGATAGTAGTGTAGCAGCGATGCTGCTCAAAGAGAATGGTCATGAATTGGTGGGCGTCACCTTTTGTAATTATGACACTCCAACTCATTCCAGCAATAATTCCATTTCGGAAGCCCAAACATTGGCAAAAAAATTGGGAATCGAGCATCATGTCCTCGACGTGAAAGATTGTTTCAGAAATACCGTTATTCAAAATTTTATTGAAGAATACCTCAACGGGCGTACTCCAAATCCTTGTACCGTATGCAATCATTACATTAAATGGGGATTGCTGCTGAAGTTTGCCGATGAAATGCAGTGTCAAAAATTGGCTACCGGACATTATGCGCAAGTACGGGAAGAAAACGACCGCTTTTTTATCCGAAAAGGCTCGGATAATATGAAAGATCAAAGTTATTTTTTGTGGAAACTGACACAAAATCAGTTGCAACGTACCATTTTCCCTTTGGGAGAATATACCAAACCTGAGATAAAAGCCATCGCCGCCCAATTGGGATACGTACAATTGTCTGAAAAGAAAGAAAGCCAAGAAATTTGTTTTATTTCCAACAATGATTACCGAACTTTTTTGGCTGCAAATGTTCCCGATTATGCCAATATTTGCAGATGCGGTAATTACCTTGACACTTCCGGTAAAATCATTGGCACTCATCAAGGCTATCCCAACTATACGATTGGACAACGAAAAGGGTTGGGCATTGCGCTGGGTGTTCCGGCATACGTCGTTGCCATTCATCCCGAAGAAAATGAAGTCGTTATCGGAACCAAAGAGGATTTGGCGGGTACAAGCTGTATAACCAAAGACATCAACTTGATGAAATATGAAACCATTCCTGACAATTTCTCTTGCACGGTACGTATTCGGTATCGCAGTCAGGGTGAAACGGCACATCTTTTTCATGAGGCGAATGGGATAAGATGTGAATTTAAAAATGCGGTTGAATCGATTACCAAAGGGCAAAGCGCCGTATTTTATGAGGGACCGGATATTGTGGGTGGGGGGACTATTGTGTAATAGATTAATACATAATAATTTAATTTAATCTATTCATTATCTATCACTTTTTTTTAGATTTTTTTTGAGATGCAAATAGTAGTTTCAAAATAAAATAGTAATTTTGCCGCCAGATTATGGTAAAACATATATGTAATAATTAAAAAAAATAAAAATGAAAAAGGTAATCTTATCACTAACTTTGGTTGTAGCGTTGTGCATGGTATATGCGCAGCCAAAAATTGAATTTGACAAGAAGACGCACGATTTTGGTACCATCAGAGAAGAAGGTGGAAAAGTAACCGCACGTTTTACATTTAAAAACATCGGCGACAGTGCGTTGATTTTAACGAAAGTGAAGCCCGGATGTGGCTGTACAGCAGCAAATTACACAAAAGAGGCTGTCGCACCGGGGCAAACAGGTTTTATTGATGCCACTTACGACCCAATGGGACGTCCTGGTCAATTCAACAAAAATATTAAAGTCTCCACTAATGAACCTGACCAAACTACTCCTCACATTATCTTCATTAAAGGTAATGTTTTGAAACGCCCCCCAACAAAATATGAATTAGCCGGCTACAAAGTAGGTAGAGGTGAAGTCCGTATTTTAGAATCTTCCACTCGTTTTGATTTAAAAAACACTGAAAGTCACATAGATACATTTAAAATTAAAAGTTTCTACGAAAACGGACGTAATACGCCTGTTTCATTGGAATTACCTAACTACATTAAAGAAGTTTATCGCAGTTTTGGCAATGAAATCAACGCCGGCGAAGAAGGTATCATCGTGTTGAAATACGACGGTACTGCGCGCAACGACTTTGGAAATGTGAAAGATAAAGCCGTTATTGTTACCAATGACACTTTGGAACCTCGTAAATATCTCTATTTCAACGTTAACCTTTACGAAGATTTTTCTCAACTCACTCCTAAAGATTTGGCAAAAGCACCCAACATCAGTTTCGACAAAACAATCCATAACTTTGACACGATTGCGAAAAACACCACTACATCAGGAATTTTCAAAATCACAAATACCGGCAAAACTCAATTGGTATTGCATAAAATTGAAACCAGTCTTCCATCACTTAGTTACCAAATCAGCAAAATGACGATTGAACCGAACGAAACAATTGATTTAAACGTAACTTTCAAATCTCAAAATAGAAGCGGTAAACAATCTTGCTCGGTAGATATTATCTCCAATGCCCCCAACCAACCTAAACAGACAGTTAAAATGGAAGGGTTCATTCGATAGTATTTCCATATAAAATAAAAAAATCCCGTTCGTTTGAACGGGATTTTTTTATTTATCCCCAAAAAAACAAATAATATTATTCGAAAATTCCTGCAGGAATGTCATGTCGAAAAAGTTATGTATTTTTGCCAACCATTTCAAATTGGGTAATAAATGAAAAAAAAACGGACTTATCTCGCTCTTATTGGAATTGCTTTCTTAACGTTGGCATCCGTTTTCTTGTTCATTAACGTTTATCATCTCTATATTGAAGCCGAAAAAGCACAAAAAACCACTTTCACCGGTGACGTTTTGCTGGCAGGGCAAGAAATTGTGAAAGAAATTAATAATGAAATCCAATTAACCCAAAAATTGCCCGAATCCATAGGCATCGAAGCTTATGATTCTACCCTATCACGCACAAGACAAACCTTTTTGTTCGATACTAATTCAATTGCATTAGTCAACGAAACCACCATCGACTATTTTGGGAATAGTATTGTTATACAAGCAGATACGATACTCTTGGCTAACTCGGATGCAGTATTAACCGATAGTTTGCTGACCATTCCCATCTTGAACCGTAATGATAGTAATCAACTTTCTCAAATGTCGCATCTTATTTTGGCAAGCATTAATAAAGATGCCCTTAATTTACTGATAAGTAATATTTTAAAGAAACATCAAATTAATACCGATTTTGACTACTGCATATACAATCTCACCGATAATGTTTATGTAATTCCACCTAAATCATTGGAAAACAACATTATAAAAAACGGATATGTTTTCGCACTTTCAAGAGATGAAAACCTTGACTATTCACATTATCTCGTACTCTATTTTCCTTATGAACGTACCTTTTTCTTGCAACGAATGGGAAGTGTCGTGATTCCGATTATCGTACTATTGCTAACGATTGTTTTTATATCTACTTATACGATTGTTTCATTTAATAGATTGAAAAAAAATGAGGAAATAAAAAATGACTTCCTCAACAATATAACGCACGAGTTTAAAACGCCAATCTCCACTATATCATTAGCTTGCGAGTCTCTTTCAGATGATACCATTCAACATGACAGGGAAAGTTCCGCTTTATTCATCTCCATCATTCAATCGGAAAACAATAGGCTGCAAAGTATGGTAACCAATATTTTGCAGTTAGCCCAACTTCGCAAAGGGCAAGTCCGAATGGAAGAGTCATTAATCAATATTCACACGATCCTTCATACAATTGTTCAAAGCATTTCCTTACAGGTGTCAAACGCCGGCGGGAAAATAATTACTCATTTTGATGCGAAAACGGCAGAAATCATTGCCGATAAGTCGCACATAGAGAACATTTTAGTGAACGTAATAGAGAATGCTATTAAATACTCGCCGCAAACTCCCACCATTGAAATTTCCACTTCAAATCAAAAAAATATGCTCGCCATCGCCATTAAAGACAACGGTATCGGTATCGCTCAAAAAAATCTGAAAAAAATATTCGATGAATTTTATCGTATTCCTAAAGGAAATCTTCACGATACAAAAGGATATGGATTGGGATTGAATTATGTCAAGAAAATTGTAGATTTACATAATGGTAAAATTGTAGTACAAAGCGAGTTAAAAAATGGGACTACCTTTATCATTTATTTACCCCTAAAAAAATAAAACATGGAAAAGATTAATAGAATTTTATTAGCCGAAGACGACGTTAATTTAGGCAAAGTACTTTCCACTTATTTGGAAGCTAAAAAATTTGCAGTCACACACGCCAACAATGGCGAAGTTGCTTATGAATTATTCTGTTCATCAGATTTTGATATTTGCATCTTAGATGTGATGATGCCATTAAAAGATGGTTTTGCTTTAGCCAAAAGCATCCGAAAATTAGATAAGAAAATTCCTATTATCTTCCTCACAGCCAAGGATATGCAAGAAGATATTATCGAAGGATTATCCATTGGGGGTGACGATTATATTACGAAACCATTTTCGATGGAAGTTCTTTTGGCACGAATACAGGTACTATTGCGTCGCGTGGCTCCACCAACCGACGAAAGCAATCTTACCTACCAAATTGGAAAGATTACTTTCCACGTCAACCGCCAAACTCTTGAAATTGATGGAGTGGAACAAACTTTGACAACTCGTGAAAGTGAACTACTGACCATGCTTATTCAAAAAAAGAATGAAGTATTGGAACGAGGCATTGCTCTAAAGAAAATTTGGGGCGACGATAGTTACTACAACGCCCGCAGCATGGACGTTTACATCACTAAATTACGTAAAATTATCCAACAAGACCCTAACGTAAAGATTATCAACGTTCATAGCGTTGGCTTTAAATTAGTGATGTAATTTCTGCAAAAGCAGCGGAAACATGTTAAGATTTGTCCTTAAAAGAATTGGGTACGGCTTTTTACTTCTAATCGGAGTAATTACGTTGGTATTTTTTCTATTTACGATACTGCCCAGCGACCCCGCTCGTATGATGATGGGACAACGCAGTGACATTGAAACCGAAGAAGCCATCCGAAAAGAAATGGGACTGAATCTGCCCATCGGCGTACAATATCTTGCCTACCTTAATGACTTGTCTCCCATCTCATGGCACAAAACGTCTGATTCCGAATCTTTTTTCTACCTCAACAATGAAAATTATCACTACACAAAATTGATAAATTTTTCCGAATCATCGGTAGTTTTAAAGGCTCCGTATCTGCGCCGCTCCTACCAAAGCAAGCGACCGGTTTCCGAAATTCTCACGGAAGCATTTCCCAAAACTGCATTGTTAGCCATCGTTTCCATTATCTTTGCAATAATTGTCGGGATTTTTATCGGGGTTCTTTGCGCTATTTACAAAGGAACATGGTTCGACAAATCCGCTCTGTTCTTTTCCGTACTTGGAATGTCCGTCCCCTCCTTTTTTGCCGCCATCCTCTTTGCATGGATATTTGCATTCTTACTTGCCGACTATACCGGTTTAAGCATGTTTGGAAGTCTTTATACTGTGAATAATTACGGAACAAATGAATATTTAGATTTAAAAAACATCATTCTTCCCGCCATTACATTAGGTATCAGACCATTAGCCATTGTCATCGAGTTGACAAAAAATTCCGTTTTAGATGTGCTGTCACAAGATTACATACGTACCGCAAAAGCAAAAGGGGTTTCGCAAACTCGAATTATGGTAAAACATACACTGAAAAACGCTTTAAATCCTGTTGTAACCGCCATTTCCGGATGGTTAGCCTCACTTTTGGCAGGTGCCGTTTTCGTGGAATACATCTTCGACTGGAAAGGCATGGGCGTGGTCATCGTGGACGCATTAGATAAGTACGACTTTCCCGTCGTAATGGGTTCCCTACTTTATGTATCCGTTATCTTGGTCATTATCAATATTTTAGTTGACATCATTTATGGTTGGTTAGACCCGCGCGTTAAAACAGCATAACTCCTATTTCCCAAGTACCTAACCTATATGAAAAATAATTTGGGCTTTCACTTCACTTTTGTGATTGCCCATTATCAATTCTCTCCCCGAACCTATGGTAATCTTGTCATCGTAATAAGTTTGCCCCACGCGCAGTTGAATATCAAAAAATGAGTAACCGTAATTGAGCATCAAATAGATACGCACTCCTTTTCCATAATAACCATTAACGGTAAACGTGTACAGAAAATCTTGTTCATACGCATAGATTCTTTCCTCATAAGAATCCATATCAAAAAAGGCAAAGCGCATTTTTGCTTCCAAATTCCATTTAGTAATCATAATTCCCACATCCTGAAACAACAAAATACCTTGGTTCAAATCGTTCGAAGGCGTTTTATTAATGACATAGTCAATTTCCGTTTTCATTTTAAGCATTGGTATTGGCACAAAATTGAATCCGCATCTAAATTTGTGTTGCTGCATCATAAATACTGTTTGATAATAATCTGTTACTCTGTAATTTGCCTCTTTCAGCTTATATTGATATTTCAAACTTACTTCTAAATTTCGGCATATTGACCAATTCAATTTTGATGATATATCAAAACCATTGGTCGGTTTGTCCGCTCGAAATCGCAACCACGGAAAATAATAATAATCACCGTTTACACTTAACTCCATATTTCGAGTTAAGATGAAATCTGCTGCCACATATAGACCTATTTCATTGTGAGAGAGACTATTCTCTCCAAATGCAGAACTATTAAGAGCAACATACTTTTTGTCATAATAGCGAAACAGCAACGCGACCTTACTCAAAGGAGAAATATCAAAAACGCCACCCTGCAAAAATGCGACTCCCCCATTGCGACTCACTCCGAACTCCCCGAACA
>CAYYHC010000083.1:0-9743 GCA_964471715.1 uncultured Lentimicrobiaceae bacterium
TCGGCCACACACAATTGTTATAAAATAGCTTCTGCCAATCCAAATGAGTTTTTTGTGTTGGAATATAGAAACAAAAATAATGGTTTTGAAACGGCACTTCCCGGTTCCGGTTTATTAATTTATCGTATCAATACCAATTTTAACGGGAATGCCGGCTACGATGGAACAAGTACTTTTGATGAAGTCTATTTATACCGTCCCGGTGGAACGACAACCACGAATGGGAATATTAATCAAGCTCATTTCAGTAACAATACGGGGCGTACCTCATTTACCGATGTCTCGGATCCGACTCCTTTCCTGACTGATGGAACACCATCAGACTTGTATATTCACAGTATTACGAATGCGGGTGGCGATTCTATTATGTTTTCATATTGTCAAGTCAATTTTTTGGGTGTAAATCCTACCAGCATTACGTTGTTGAATCAAGACCAATCCAATGCCACTTTTAATATTACTTCCGATATGAATTGGCAAATATCGGGGATGTGCGATTGGCTGACCTTAAGTGATACTAACGGTTTTAATTCTGCTACTATTACGGTGACTGCCAATTCTGCCAATAATAGCTTTGAAGAAAGGACCTGTACTTTGACCATCACCGGTGATAATGGCGTGGAAAGAATCGTAACGATTACGCAATCCGGAATTACCCCATATCTTGTTATTCAACAAATTACCGCTTCTTTGCAAAATACGTTGACAGATACTGTATTTGTTGATTTAACCAGCAATATGTCGTGGGATATGTCTGCTGCATGCGACTGGTTGGAATTTTCACCACAAACGGGAACAGGGAACATATCACTTGGAATTTATGCTACGGAGTTGAATCCTGATTGTGAACCACGCTCTTGTTTGATTACTGTTACCGGCGAATCCGGAATCAGAGATTATGTAACGGTTACACAAGGAGGAATGATTGGGGAACTTAGTACACCGATCACTTCTTATCAATTTGATAATGTATTGAATCAACAGATTATATTGACCATTAATTCCAATACGTCGTGGACCATCTCCGGTAATGATGCTTGGTTGGGATTAAGTCAGACTTCAGGAACCGGTGATACTGAAATTACAATGACTTCACTTGCTTATAACGATTTAACAGAGGCACGTTATTGCACGCTATTGGTTGAAACCAATTGCAATGCCCAAATGGAAGTTTCTGTATCTCAAGAAGGTGTTTATTTATACACATCAGAAACCGCTTTAATGTTGGATGCCCCGATGTACAGTGCAGACACATTAACCGTTTTCGCCAATCGTAATTGGCAAATTAACAATATTCCGGATTGGGTGACTGTATCTCCGAGTTCCGGTACCGGCGAAAGAGAAGTCGTTTTTTCAGCTAATACAGGCAATGACGATTTGATTGAAAGAGCCGGTATTATGCGCATCAGCTCCGGTGATCTTGCGGACGATATTTTGATTTATCAAAATTCAATTCATACCGGTATTAGTGATATGACAAATCAGGAGTTGGCTGTTTTCCCGAATCCGGCTGAAAATGATTTGACGATAGTGCTCCCTTCCCGACAAAATTATCAATATAATTTGGTGGATGTAACCGGAAAATCTATCTTAACGGGTTCGCTTACAGACGAAATCAATCATATTAATTTGAATGCAATTCATTCGGGAGTTTATTTCATCCGATTGATTGATTCTGATGGACAAATGATTGTAAAGAAAGTAATTAAACGATAGTATTTATTGAAATACTTTTTTCTGTTGTAGGATTCTTTTTGAATGAAGCTTGTGATGAAGCGATAATTGTTATTCGGCAGTCGCAATTTTGGTAGTTACGAAAGAGTTGAACTCATTAAATTCCGTTTCGGTAATCATTCCGCGGTCGAGCATTCGTTGTGCGTTGAAAAGCATTTCTTCTCTTCGGCTTTCTTTTACGATGCCTGTTTCATCAAGCGTATTGACGTAATGCTTTGGAGCGCGAATCAGGGAAGCCAAGTACATGCATTCGCTTAACGTCAATTCCATCGGTTTTTTGTTGAAATAGAATTTTGCTGCTTCGTTAATGCCGTTCACATTCGGTCCCCATTCAATAATGTTGACATATATTTCAAACATTCTTTCTTTGCTAATCAAGTGTTTATCTTCAATCATCCAAACGAGAAACATCTCTTCAAATTTTCGCGAGAGTAGTTTTTTGCGGTTGAGAAATAGGTTTTTTACCAACTGCATCGTGATGGTGCTGCCGCCCCGAATCATTCGGTTTGACTTTAAATCGGCAATCATGGCAGAGCGAATTGACACTTTAATAAACCCGCGATGAGAAAAGAAAGAGGGATCTTCCGAAATAAGGATGGCTTTGGTTAGGTAGGGCGGAATATTCTCAAACGGACAGAAATTCGGATTTTCCGGTCCTACAATGAAAGTACGTTCAGGAATATTGTTGTTATAGAATGTATATTCAAAAGATTCATTAAAACGGGTAATGATGCCGATGTCATTGCCTAACGAAAAAGAGTTGTCGGCACTATGAATATTGAAATCGAATTTTAAACTGTCAATATTGGAAAAATCACAGTCAAACAGCACATTAAAGTCCAAATTTCCACTTACATTCAGTTCCGGAATTACTTGGAAAAGTTCATCCGGCATGGCTTCAAAAAGCTGGTTGGCGTTACGATTTTTTTCATCAATAATGAATGTAAGATGAGGTTTCTCCGCTTTTTCATAATGGAAATAAGGATGAATCGAGAAATTGTTGAGCTGGAGAGTAGAGGTAGAATCAATTTCAATTACTTGTGGCAACAAAGTAATATCAAGGGCAAAAGCGGCGTGGTCAATAGGTATCACCTTGTCAGAGATAAAATGATGGAAAAAGTCCAAACTATCAATTTCTCCGGTTAAATGGAAAGTGGCGTCGTCGTCCGCCAAGTCGTCGATGCACAAACTAACACTCAGACGATTGAAATTAATATCCAAGTTTTTCAGCCGTTTCATCAGAGGCAAATTTCCTGTATTATGTCCGGGTTCGGCTAAAGTCAATTCGCCAAAATATTTTTGTTTTTCTTTATCAATATTTCCACTTAATTTCCAATGAGTTACGGTATAATCGGAATCAGTGATAGCCAATGCGCCCGACAAATAGTGATTTTCGATTTTGAGCGTTTTTAACTGATAATCAATGACTACAGAATCTATTTCTGTAGTGACTTGCATGTGGTTAACATTCAATTGGCGAGGAAAATAATCTGTAAATTTCTGTAAATAGTGGTGAATCATCTGTCCGTAATTGGATTCCTCCTTAGATTTCTCTTTACTCTTTAAAAAACTAAAATTGCTATAATTATGATTTTTGATGAGATGAATCATAATTTGTTGAGATTGAACATCTTGCAATTTTTTTTGAAAATGGAAATGTTCCAAAATATCTACTACAATTTTACCCTGATGAATGGATAGGAGAGTGTCTTTGCAATTATTTTGGACAATCTGTATTTTATCAAAAGAGAAACTTACATTTCCATTGAAATGAAGGTTGGAAACCGATAAATTGTCAACGATCACTATAGCTCCCTTTTCTTTTTCAAATTGGGCTATTTTTTTATTGAAATAAGATTTAATAAAAACGGGGATTAGCAAGTAGAAAATGATTGATATTGTCAACAAAACGACAGGAATAATCCAGCAGAGCTGTTTTTTTGTTATTTTCATTAATTTGTCAGATTGTCATTATTTTTTTATTCAGAAATTGCACTTAATTATCTGATTGTCAGCATATAGATTCTCAGAATTTGCGAGTGCAAAAATATAAAAAAAACAATTGCAATTTATTAAATAATAAAAAAAACAATTGTCTATGAGAAAGGCGAGAGAAAAATGGTCGTCAATTTCGCCATAATTTTTTATTTCTTTGACCTTTAATCCGGAAAAATCGTGTAAATTTGCAGCCGTTAAATTTTGAAAATTATGAAGCGTTTTATTGTATTATTCGGTTTCCTATTTGTCTTTTTGTCAACTTGGGCTCAATCACCTGCAAAATATTGGGTACAGTTCAAAGACAAAGCCAATTCAGTCTATTCTGTTCAACGCCCTTCGGAATTTCTTTCCGACCGCGCCATTTTGAAACGTCAGAAATTCAATATTCCCATCACGGAGCAGGATTTCCCTGTCAATCAATCTTATATAGACCGATTATTGGCGATAGATACCACAATGGTGCTTTTTACAAGCTCAAAATGGTTAAATGGGGTGACGGTTTATAGTGAAACGGAGGATATTATTGAAAAAATTAACGCTTTACCTTTTGTACTTGCATGCGAAATGACCATTCCCATGAAGAAAGTGGAGTCGTTTGACTATCCGATTTATCAACAGAAGGAAACTCCTGTTATGTCGTCGGAATTGCCGAATACCCCATTGGATTATGGTTATTCGTTTCGGCAGCTCTCGATTAATGGGGCAAATTATTTGCATCAGTTGGGTGCTCATGGCGAAGGAATGTTGATGGTAGTGATGGATGCAGGTTTTCATAATGTTCCTACTATCAGTCATTTCGATAAACTTCGCAACGATGGAAGATTGTTAGGAACCCGTAATTTTGTACAGCCGGGGAGAACCGTTTTCGGCTCCGAATCGCATGGGACGAACGTTCTGTCTTGCATTGCTGCCTATAAGCCGGGCGAAATAATTGGTTCGGCACCGTTGGCCTCTTTTTATTTGGCGAAAACTGAGGATAGTCGCTCCGAAAATGTTATTGAAGAGGACAATTGGGTAGCCGGCGTGGAGTGGGCAGATAGTTTGGGATGTGATGTCCTCAATTCTTCATTGGGTTATACCAAGTTTGACGATTCGACTAAAGTTCGTACTTATCAGGACTTGAACGGAAAAACGAGTCGTGCGTCGCAAGCGGCTACCATTGCAGCTACGAAAGGAATGATTATTTGCAATAGTGCCGGAAATGAAGGCGCAAGCGAATGGCATTATTTGGGGTCGCCGGCCGATTCAAAAGATATTATCACAGTCGGTGCCATTGATTATGAAGGAAAACCGGCCGAATTTTCATCTTATGGTCCTACTGCCGACGGTAGAATAAAACCCGATGCTGCCGCCGTGGGATTTCAAACGGTTGTCTGCAATGACAACGGAAAAACCGATGTCAGCTACGGAACCTCTTTCTCTTCTCCGCTTCTGTCAGGTATGGTTGCTTGTCTTTGGCAGCTGTTCCCGAATAAAACCAATTATCAAATTATGGAAGTGGTTCGCTTCTGCGGCAGTCTTCATGAAAGACCGGATTCTGTTCTCGGATATGGAATTACCAACTTTCTGTCAGCCCATAATATTTTGTCGCAATCCGAAAGTTTTAAAGACTTGGAAGTTTTATTAACGTATGTTCGTACTTCCAAATCATCCGTTGCTGCTTATGCGTTTTCACAAAATACCACTGCTTATTCTGTCTCGGTTTCTTTGCTGAAATCAAAAGATATTATTACAAAAAATTACAAAATTAAACCGGGAGAAAGAAAAAAAATAAAGATAAAACTTCCCAAATTACCAAAAAATGAAAGTGCGGGAATGGCAGTAATCAAAGTCAATGACCTTACGAATCAGACTTCATATATTGAATATATTGGTTTGACTACTAAATAATATATTCATAATTAATACATTATAAATTTTAATAATGAAAAAAACAGCCTTATTATTTTTTGCGGTTTTGTTCTCTATGGAAATGCAAGGACAATATTTATTGGGCATTCTCAATTATAATGCCTATTCTACCGCCAAAATGGAACCCTACATCGAATTTCAGTTTTTGATAGATGGAAAGACCACCAAATATGTTCTGAATGAAAATCATAAATATGCTTCGGAAGTTGAAATAACGGTCGATATTAATCAAAAGAACGCAAAATTGCAGAAAGATTCTACCGTAGCTACTCTACATTATATATTGGTAAGTGATGAATTTGAGGATTCAATCGCTCAAACAAAGCCCTATTTTATCGATCTGCAATATGTGCAAGTGCCGAACGGGGATTATGAACTCAATTTCTGTTTAAAAGATTTACACGATACAACCCGTTCAATCAGATATATAGATTTTATTCAGGTTCATTTTCCGGTTGATCAAATTTGTTTGTCGGGCGTGTCTTTGTGGCATACTTTTAATGCAACTGGCGAAGGCGGCATTTTTACCAAATATGGTTATTCTGTTATGCCGCTGTATCAAAAATATGCACCCGAATCTGTTTATGCACTGCCTGTTACGCTCGAAATTTACAACACTTCAAAAATATTGGGTGCAGGAAAAGAATTTCTTGTTAAGGCGGCGATTGTTCCCGCTGAAGTTTATCGCGGGGGGGACAAGCAATATGAGTTTTATAAAAAAATGAAAACCGATGCGGTGGCTGTTTTTTTACATCAGTTTAATATTTTTCCGCTTGCTTCCGGTAATTACAATGTCGTAGTGGATGTTATGGATATGGATTCCAACGTTTTGGCTACCGCTTCGGCGTTCTTTCAACGCAATAATCCTTCCGTAAAATTAGACCTTAAGGATTATGATGACGTGGTTATTGACAGTTCTTTTGTGATCAAAATGACTGATTTAAAAGTACTTCAAGATAATACCGCTTCTCTTTATCCTATTGGTACCCGAGTAGAACAAGAGTTTTTTAGTCAGCGCATGAAAAATGTACCGATGGAGCAATTGCAAAAATTCTTTTATGCCTTTTGGATGAAACGTGCTCCCGAAGATCCTGAGGGTGCATGGAATGACTATCGCCAAAAAGTAGAATATGTACAGGCACATTATGGAAGTAAGGTCATAAAAGGGTATCGTACGGATAGAGGACGCGTGTATTTAAAATATGGTGCGCCTACCAATATTACGGAAGAACCTTTTGATGCACAGGCATATCCGTACGAAATTTGGCACTATTACGTGATTGGAGAGCAAACAAATGTGAAGTTTATTTTTTATAATCGTGATTTAATCTCTAACAATTATGAGTTGCTTCATTCCGATATGGTCGGTGAAACTTACGACCCCGCTTGGCAAATGAAATTAGTGAAACGTTTGAACCCTTCTTACAATCCTGACGTTACCCAACCTAATGATTATTGGGGCGGAAATGCCAATGAACAATATCGTTACAACAAATAGAAATAGATGAAACGTACGTTTGATATTGTCGCATCGTTGGTGGTCTGTGTGATTCTGTTGCCGTTTTATCTAATCATTGCTTTGGCGATTGTTTTGGAGTCGAAAGGAGGAATTATCTATCGTCAAAAAAGGGTGGGGAAGAATAATAGAGATTTTAATTTGTTGAAATTCAGGACAATGAAAGTACATTCTGACAAGAATGGGTTACTTACTGTCGGAGATAAGGATAATCGGATTACGCGTGTCGGCTACTTTTTAAGAAAATATAAATTGGACGAATTGCCTCAATTGTTTAATATTTTGAAAGGGGAGATGAGCGTCGTCGGTCCGCGCCCGGAAGTTCGAAAGTATGTCGAATTATATGATGAACATCAAAAACAGGTTCTGCAAGTTCTTCCCGGATTAACCGATTATGCCTCATTGACTTACATTTCCGAAAGCGAGATTTTAGCACAAAGTGACCATCCCGAACAAACCTATATTGATGAAATAATGCCGCGTAAAATAGAATTAAACCTGAAGTACATTCAGAATCAAAGTAGTATGGAAGATTTGAGAATTATTTTCAAAACTATATTTTCAATTTTGCACAAATAGTTATTGTTGTCTGTTAATAATTTCTTTGACCAATACAATCATCTTTTCGCCGGCAGATTGAGCTGCTTGCACCACTTTCTCGTGCGTAGGATGTTCTTCCACACCAATGGCAGCAATGTCCGTTATGACTGAAAATGCCAACACGTTCATTCCTAACCGAAAAGCCGCAAGTGCTTCCGGAACAGTGGACATTCCCACTGCATCAGCGCCCAACTGAAATTGTGACCGGCTTTCGGCTTGTGTTCCGTAATAAGGTCCCGAAGTGGCCAAATACACACCACTTTGCAACGAAATTTTTTTCTCTTTTGCGATTTGCTGCGTGAGTTTAATTAAGTCCGATGAATATATTGTCGTGGGATGCAAATTGGTATTCATCATTCCTGTTAATGGATTGTCAAACAGCCAATTAATATGATCCTTAATCAACATTACGTCGCCAACGGCAAAGGAAGGGTTGAGTCCGCCGGCCGCGTTAGACAAAATCAGTTTTTTAACGCCTAATTGCTGCATCACCTGAATCGGGAAAACCACTTTTTGTATGGATTCTCCTTCATAGTAATGTTTTCGACCGTTTAATACAAATACTCTTTTTCTGCCTATTCTGCCGACGATTAATTCTCCTTCATGACCCACTACGGTTGAAACCGGAAAGTGAGGAATAGTGGAGTAAGGTATGCGTTTGTCAATGGCAATTTCGTGTATCAGGTTGCCTAAACCTGAACCTAAAACTATGGAAATGAATGCTTTATATGGTATTCTTTGGCTGATGTATTCGCTTGCTTCGTTTATAAAATCAGAATGGGTCATGAAAGCGTTATTTATGAAACTATTATTTTTTGAAAAGAGTTTAGTTTTACGAATAGAATCAAAATTATTTGGTTTTATTAAGTCGCAAAAATACTCAAAAAGAATGAGTGAAAGAGAAATTTTATAATATTAAAAAATATTTTTTGAAAAGAGTGTTTTTTCAAAAAAAAATGTATATTTGCAGCGTTAAAGTGCCGATGTGTACAAGCTGCATGTTTGCACTATAAAATGGAAAAACAGGATACTCCGAGCGGGTATCCTGTTTACATAATAGAGATATGAAATTTGCGACAACGACTAATGAACAAATTAACCTTCTTCGGGATAGAGGGATGCTAATTGCTAACGTAGATAAGGCAGCTGAAATATTGTCCGATATTGGCTATTATCGTTTGGGATTCTATTGGTTCCCGTTTGAAAATAAAGATCATGGGAATCGTAAACATAATTTTAAGCAAGGAACGAAGTTTGAATCGGCTGTGGATTTGTATTATTTTGACCACGATATGCGCAAAATTTTATTACCTTATATCCAGAGAGTGGAAGTTAATTTCAGAACTCGTCTTATTTATTATATTTCCAATCAATATAAAAATGATCCTATTTGGTTCTCGAATACGGCTTTTGTTTCAAAAAAATTTGTTGCAAATCTCAATAGTATTTATAGCGATATTAAGAAAAATCCAATAATACAAAAGCATCATAAAAAATATCCAAAAGATATTTTTGCTCCTGCGTGGAAGACTTTGGAATATGCCACTTTGGGAAATATTACTGCTCTATATAAAGCAATCAATGACTCTCACCAACGAGAAGCTATCGCCTCATTTTATAATGTTTCCAATCTAAAAGTTTTTGATAGCTATCTTACTACTTTAAAGTATTTGAGAAATATTTGTGCACATGGTCACACCTTATTTGATACATCTTTATCTCAAAGTATTCGGAAAGGTACAATTAAACTTGTTGGAGAGGATTTTCACAATATTGTTGGTGCGATTAAGGTACTTGATTATTTTTTGCGAAACATTTCATCAAATAGGGCTAAAGATCTCGAAAAAGAATTATTAGATATCTTGCAGACTGCTCAGAAAAAAGAGATTTATCCACTTGTTTCATATATTTCAGGTATCAAATAAATAGTTAGCCCAACTTTCACCCCCAAAAAAATTTTTAATAAATTTTGACGGGTATTTGA
>CAYYHC010000084.1:0-9690 GCA_964471715.1 uncultured Lentimicrobiaceae bacterium
GATAAAAATTTTTAAAAAAACATCTCATAAAATATGTTTTTATTCGTAAATAATTGTTTTTGAACTAATAAATATATTAATAGCAAACTTTTTTGTATTCTCTTTTTTAGTACTTTTGCCGCGCAAAATCATTAAAATAAATGAAAATGAAAAATTTTAGAGTATTTACTATCGCAATCGTTACCCTAATTTTGGGTTTTACGCAAACAAGTTGTAATTATAATAGATTAGTCACCGAAGAAGAAAAGGTGAACACGGCATGGAGTCAGGTGGAAAATGTGTATCAACGACGTGCCGATTTGATTCCCCAATTGGTAAGTACCGTCAAAGGTGCCGCCAATTTTGAAAAAAGCACTTATGAATCAGTTACAAAAGCCCGTTCCGAAGCCTCTTCCATTCAAATTGATCCTGCCAATATGACGGCGGAAGATTTGCAGAAATTTCAAAATGCACAAGACAATGTAAGTTCATCCTTGAACCGACTTTTAGTGACAGTTGAAGCCTATCCCGAATTGAAAGCCAATCAGAATTTTAGAGATTTGCAAGCTCAATTGGAAGGTACAGAGAATCGTATTGCAGTTGAACGCAAGAAATTTAATGAAGCTGCGCAGAATTATAACACCATCCGTCGTAAATTTCCCCGCATCATTTTTGCAAAAATATATGGATTTAAAGAACGTCCTTATTTCAAAGCTGCTGCCGGCGCCGAGCAAGCTCCCAAAGTAGAATTTGATTCCTAATTTCCTGTTTCTTTTTTATATCAAGCTGTTACGATTTAATTATGGCATTATTTCGACATAATTAAGCAGTTTTTTGTGGCACACTCTGTTTCTTCAAAATATTAATCTTTGAAGAAACAATCATCTTCAATCTATCCATTAAGTTTTTTTAATAATTTACTTGTTTTGACTTTCCAAGAGGGCATAATTTTGTTGTATTTTTGCCAAAAATTATCGCGTATGGAATTTAAAATCTCCCAAATTGCCGATTTATTGTCAGCCGAAGTAGTAGGTGACAGAAATGCGGTCATTACAACTGTATGTAAAATTGAAGAAGGATGCCCCGGCGGATTAACCTTTCTTGCCAATCCAAAATACACTCATTATGTTTATGAAACCGCAGCTACAGCAGCTATTGTCAACGAAAGTTTCACTCCGGAAAAGGAAGTGAAGTGTACTTTAATCAAGGTAAAAGATGCTTACGTTGCCTTTGCTATGCTGCTTGATTTCTACAATCAATCCAAAAAAGTGAAACGCGGTATTTCCGAGCATGCTTGCATTGCAAAGAGTGCGAGAATCGGAAAAGATGTCTATATTGGTGAGTTTGTGAGTGTAGGTGAGAATGTTACGATTGGTGATAATGCACAATTGTATCCTCATGTTTGCTTGGGTGATGATGTAAAAGTGGGAAATAATAGCGTATTACATTCCGGCGTTAAGGTTTATATGGAATGTATGATTGGTAATGATTGCATCATTCATGCCGGTACGGTCATTGGGGCGGATGGTTTTGGTTTTGCCCCGAAGGATGGAGAATTTATTAAAGTTCCTCAGATTGGCAACGTTGTTATTGAAGATAATGTTGAGATTGGTGCCAATACCTGTATTGATCGTTCAACGATGGGTTCTACCTTCATTCGTAAGAATGTGAAGTTGGATAATTTGATACAAATAGCTCATAATGTAGAAATTGGCGAAGGGACGGCATGTGCGGCGCAGGTCGCTATTGCGGGGTCTGCCAAAATCGGAAAACATTGTATCTTTGGTGGAAAAGCGTCTGCCGTAGGACATATCACTATCGGTGATAATGTGATGGTTGGCGGGCAAGCTGCTGTAAGTCACACACTTAAAGGAAATCAAATTGTTTTGGGTTCCCCGGCAATTCCGTTGAGTGAAGAAAAACGATTGATAATTTATCGTAAAAAATTACCCGAATTATTTAAACAAGTTGCAGAATTAGAGAAGAAAATCAACAAAAATGAATAAACAAGCCACCATCTCTCAACCTATCTCCCTATCCGGAAATGGATTACATACCGGGAAACACGTTACTATTACTTTTAAACCGACAGCTGACAATCACGGAATCATTTTTAAAAGAATTGATTTGCCCAACCAACCTTTGATTAAAGCCTTGGTGGATAATGTGTTTGATACCTCGCGCGGAACCTCTATTAAAGAAAATAATGCTGAAGTTCGTACCATTGAGCATTTGATGGCAGCATTGGCAGGATTGCAGTTAGACAATTTGCTGATAGAAATTGATGCGGAAGAAACTCCGATTTTGGATGGAAGTTCCCGTTTGTATGTTGAGGCTTTGCAAAAAGTACAACGCGTAGAGCAAAATGCTGAAAGAAAGTGCCATATTGTCGAAAAACCCATTGTTTATAGCGTTCCTGAAAAAGGAATCGAAGTAAAGGTGGTGCCTGCCGACGATTTCCAGATCTTTGTTTCCGTTGACTACGGCACGCAAATTTTAGCAAAGGAAGATGCTCAATTAACTGATATACAATCATTTGTACCTGATTTTTATAATTGTCGCACTTTCGTTTTTTTACATGAATTGGAATTTTTAATCCAAAATAATTTGGTGCGCGGCGGTGATGTTGACAATGCAATTGTGTTTGTTGCGCAAAAGCCGACGCCCGAAGTCCTGCAAAAATTGTCTGACTTTTTTCATAAAACCGATTTACATGTAACGGAAAACGGTATTTTGAACAATGTTGAATTAAGACACGAAAATGAGCCGGCAAGACATAAATTGTTGGATGTTGTCGGTGATTTGTATCTGTTGGGTATGCCTTTACAAGGGCACGTTTACGCCACCAAACCGGGGCATTTTGCCAATACCGAATTTGTAAAATTACTTCGATAATATTTACCAACGAGGTGAAAACGCATCTTTAAAATGCTCTATATCAGTTTTGTTTTGTGTTTGTAAAACCGATATTATGTCAAATCTGACTTCGTTGGTGATTCCCTTGCGCAAAACATAATTATTGGCAGCGCGGATAATATTTTGTTGTTTCAGTCTTGTTACGGCATCTTCAGGATTACCGAAAACGTTGGATTTGCGTGTTTTTACCTCGCAAAAAACAATTACGTCTTTTTCCTTGGCAATAATATCCACCTCTAAATGTCCATATCGCCAATTAGTTTCTAAGATTTGGTAGTCATTGGTTAAAAGATAATTACGGGCGATATCTTCGCCCGTAATTCCTAATTCTTGATTTTTAGTCATGGAAGTTAATAAGATTAATGAGTTATAAATGAGAATAATAAATAGTTCTTAGCAAGTTTTGCCTGGATATTGCTGAAGGGCAGCCGCCAAGCATTTCATCGCAGCTTTCAAATCGTCCACTTTTAAGCAGTAGCTGATACGTACTTCGTTGGTTCCTTTTCCGGATGTAGAATAGAAACCCGTAGCCGGCGCCAACATTACGGTTTCGCCATTGAGGTTAAAGTCTTCTAGCAACCAACGGCAGAATTTATCGGAATTGTCGATAGGTAAACGAGCTACAGCGTAGAAAGCACCTTTCGGTTTGGGACACAAACAACCCGGCATGGCATTGATGGCATCAACAACCGTATTTCTTCTTGCAACATAATCGGTAATTACGTTGTCGAAGTATGATTGTGGCGTATCAACAGCAGCTTCGGTCAAAATTTGTCCATAAGTTGGAGGACTCAAACGAGCCTGTGCAAATTTCATTGCGGTAGCATACACTTCTTTATTGTGGGTGATTAACGCACCAATTCTAACGCCGCAAGCACTATAACGTTTTGATACAGAATCTAATAAAACGACATTTTGAGCAATTTCAGGAATTTCCATTACTGAAAAATGTTTTACACCATCGTAGCAAAATTCACGATATACTTCATCTGCAAATAAGAAAAGATCGTGTTTCTTGACAATGTGCGCCAATTGCAACAACTCTTCTTTTGAGTACAAATAACCGGTTGGGTTATTAGGGTTGCAAATCATGATAGCTTTCGTTTTCGGGGTAATTATTTTTTCAAATTCCTCAATGGACGGAAGAGCAAATCCATTATCGATAGTAGAAATAATGGGTTTCACTTTCACACCGCAAGTCATTGAAAAACCATTGTAGTTTGCGTAGAAAGGTTCAGGGATAATTACTTCGTCGTCAACATCCAAACAACTATTGAATGCAAAAAGAATAGCTTCAGAGCCACCGGTTGTGACTAATATTTCTTCAGGAGTAAGGTCAATATTGACACTTTTGTAATATTGAACCAATTTTTCGCGGCAACTCAACATTCCGGCAGAGTGACTATAAGCAATAACTTTTAAGTCATTGTTTTTAACTGCATTGCGTGCGCATTCCGGCGTTTCAATATCCGGTTGACCGATGTTTAAATGATAGACATGAACTCCTCTTTTCTTGGCTTCGTCAGAATAGGGAACTAATTTTCTGATTGGAGAAGAAGGCATCATTTGCCCTTTTTTTGAAATTGTTGGCATAGTTTAAATATTTATAATTTTATTATAGGTTTTCTTTGATTTCCAATAGTTTGGCTTTGATTCGCAATAAGGAAGCCACCGCCTGCGCTTGAGAATACTTTTGATTGTAATTGTTCTTAATGGCATCCTTGGCACCTTGCAATGTATAACCTTTAATTTTAGTTAAATTATATATTATCTGCAAGTTACGAATATCATCTTGGGTAAAATAACGATCTCCTTTTTTATTTTTATATGGCTTTAGAATGTCGAACTCTTTTTCCCAATATCTCAAAAGCGAAGTGTTTACTTTAAACATTTCGGCAGTTTCGCTGATACTGTAATATTTTTTCTCTAATTCCATCTCTATTTTTTATTAATCATTGTCTCTTTACCGTCAAAATTAATCCAATAAACGCCTTTTTTCAAATCGGATACATTCACTTTTTTGGCAGTGCCGCGTTTGATAAAAAAACCGTTTTCATCAAATAATTCGTAATGTGTTACGGCTGTAAATTCGATAAACTCTTTCACCTTATCACCTAAGAGCATTACTCGCAGATTGGGACTTTTAATCTTGACCACTGGAGAAGTAAGTGTATTTCCTTCTTTATCTATTTGTTTGATTCTAAAGAAATTCATACCTGAAAGCAACACAGGAAGGTAGGTATTTGAAATCATTTCGTCAGGTTTGCCCAGCTCTTTGATTGAAATCCATTTTCCATAAAGCAACTGTTCCAATTCGTATTGATAATCGGCATTTAGTTCGGTAATATTCCATTCTAATAATTTTTTCTTTTTAGAATAGATGAAAGAAGGAAACGAAAATTCCGATTCTTTGATCAAACTTTCGGCGTTGATGATGGTGGGGGTGCACCCTTTATTGTGAAATATTTCTACAAAAATAAAATCATTTAATTGAAGGTCACTCAACGAGATTTCAAAAGCATTGGATTGAGCAACAAAAGGATACTCTTTCCCATTAACGATTACGCTTTGTACGCAAAAATCTTTTCCTACGGACGGATTCACCACATATAAATTCTTGCCCGAATATTTACCGTCCAATAAGATTTCGGATAAGTCGCTGTTTTCTGCATCATTTTGCGCTAAAATGGTGTTGAAGAAGCATAAAAGAGTAATCAATGTTAAATTAAATCGGTACATTTCAGCTTTGTATTCTCAGATTTAGTATTTTTATAAAGTCAGTAATATCAGGATTTTGACGACGCAATTCTTCATATTTATCATTGTCATCCAAAATAAATTTCTTGGTTTCCATATTAATGTCAATGGTCAGTACAATATCTTCAATTGCTTCGCAGCAATTAGCACGAAGATAAGCCAATACCTCGTGTTTTTTGCCTTGGAAATCCGTTTCTTGTCGTTCATTTTTCAGAACGATATTGATGATATTTTGTTCAATGGTAGGTGCATAGTGGAGGAGCGAGGCGTAGATGGTTGGAATTTGACTAAAAACGGCTTGTACCATTGGAGTCCAATGTTCCATAAGTAGTTCAATAGTAAATGATTTGTTGGCGTCAGATGGTGAGTTGTCAGCGATTTCGGTAGTTGTTGGTGTATCGGAATTATCTTCTGCAGGTTCGGGAACAATATCCGGATTTTGAGTTGATTCAATGCTTGGTACTTCGTCGGAGGATTCAGATTCCGTCGCCAATGCCGGTTGATTGGTTTCTGCAGCCGGTTCATCTTCGGGAACTTGTTGTGAGTTACTTGTATCTTGATTATTATCTAAAGGCTCGACGGTTTCCGGTTGAGGAGTTGAGGGAGTAGTTTCAGAGGTCTGAGAAGTTTCAGAGCTTGGAGTAATTTCTGCGTTAGCGGAGGGTGTGGCACTGTTTTCTTGTGTTGGGGCAGTGAGTTGAAAAGATTCGGGAGCGGTTTCAGAAGTAGCAACCGGAAGTGGATCTTTTACCAATTCTTTAATGGAAGGGCTTTTTACAATAGAACTAGGAATGGCGAAACTCTGCTTCGATTGAACCGGAGCTCGCATTTCTGCCGAATCAACAGGAATAGTTAGTGTATTGTTATTTTCCCTCCCGTGATTGCCTGACGGGGGCGTTGCTTCGATTTTTTATAAAAACGTAGTTTGCATTAATTTGCATCAAGCAAATTTCCACGGAAAGACGTTTGTTATTAGAAAGTTTATAATTAAAATCGCAAGTATTGGTAAGTTCTAAAGCGCGCAGCAATAATGTTTTATCACCTTTTAGAGCTTGTTCGTTATACTTTTGTTTAATGGTGTCGGAGACTTCCATCAAGGCGACTGTTTCCGGATTTTGAGCCAAGAGCAGATTTCTGAAATGAGCGGCTAATCCGGCGATAAAGTTCTGTGCATCAAATCCTTTAGAAAGAATGTCGTTAAACAGCAGTAACGCATTAGTACTATTATCATCAAAAAGGTAATCTACCATTTTGAAATAATTATCGACATCTAAGACGTTAAGGTTGTTGATAGTAGCTTGATAGGTAATATTTTGACCGGTGAAACTCACCAATTGGTCAAAAATGGAAAGGGCATCACGCAAAGCACCGTCGGCTTTGGTGGCGACCACGCGCAAAGCCTCCTCTTCGGCGGTTACATTTTCGCTTTGAGCTACATATTGAAGATGTTTGACAATGTCAATATCTTTAATTCGTTTAAAATCATATACTTGACAACGTGATAGAATAGTTGGTATGATTTTATGTTTTTCGGTTGTAGCGAGGATAAATTTTGCATAAGCGGGAGGTTCTTCCAATGTTTTCAAAAAAGCGTTGAAAGCTTGTGAAGATAACATGTGTACCTCATCGATGATATATACTTTGTATTTGGCTCCGAGTGGACTGATTCTTACTTGGTCAACCAAGGCGCGGATGTCATCAACAGAATTGTTGGAGGCGGCATCCAATTCATATACATTGAAAGAGGCGGATTCATTAAAAGCGCGACAAGATTCGCACTCATTGCAAGGTTCGGTATTTTCGGTAAGATGCTCGCAGTTGAGTGCTTTGGCAAAGATTCTGGCGCAAGTGGTCTTTCCCACCCCGCGCGGTCCGCAGAAGAGGAATGCCTGAGCAACTTGTTGTGTTTTAATAGCATTTTTTAGAGTGGCCGTAATATGTTCCTGTCCGACAACGGAATTAAAAGTTGCGGGACGATACTTACGGGCTGATACAATAAAATTATCCATAAACAATTATTATACAGTATTAAACGATAGATTTACAATAGTTTTTATTAGAAAAAATTTTGTGGCAAATTTACATGTTTTTTTGGAAAGGGCAATGCTTTAAAATAGGTTTTCGTCACTTATTTATAAATTTTTAATCCCCAAACGAGATACCCACGCCGCGCGCGGTTCTTACTAAATCGCTGGTTTCCGGTTTGACCAAATTCGGCACTTCCAAAGCTTTTTCCAATGAGACGTAAGAGATGTCGGGGTGATTATAAACCACCATGTTTCCAAATTTTCCTTCTTTTACCAATTCAAAAGCTTTTACACCAAATTCGGTGGCCAAAATTCTGTCGTAAGCGATAGGAGTTCCGCCACGTTGAAGGTGTCCGAGAACGGTCACACGAATGTCGTGATCAATTCCGAGGGCTTCCAATTCGCATTTCAATTTTTCTCCCACGCCGCCCAACTTAATATGTCGGTCTCCAATGGCGGTTGCCTCAGCTCCTGTCACCTTGCCGTCCAAAGCTTTCGCACCTTCCGCAATAACGATGTTACAAAAACCGTATTCTTTGTTGTATCGAGATGCTATTTTTTCGGCTATCACTTGTGGATTATAGGGAATTTCTGGAATAATGCATGCTTCTGCGCCACCGGCAATGGCAGTATTGAGGGCAATCCAACCGGCGTCTCGTCCCATCACTTCCATAATAAAAATACGGCTGTGACTTGAGGCTGTGGTTACTAATTTGTCGAAACATTCGGTCGCTATTTCCACGGCTGTTTGAAATCCGAAAGTAAAATCGGTTGAGGATAAATCATTGTCAATGGTTTTGGGAACGCCGACGACATTAATACCTAACTTACTTAATCCTAATGAAATACGTTGCGAACCATCGCCACCGATATTAATGACGGCATTAAATCCCATTTCATCTAATCTCTTTTTCATCAGTTCCGAACGGTCTTCCATCACCCAGGTTCCATCTTCTTTTTTAACGGGAAAGTGAAATGGACCACCGCGATTGGTAGTTTTAATTATGGTTCCTCCCTTAACATGAATGCCGGCAACAGTTTCCGGCGTAAGTAGCCGAATGTCAATGTCGTCTTTTAAAATTCCATTAAAAGACTCTTTGCAGCCGTACACTTCCCAATCCGATTCTTGGGCAGCTCTTTTCACAATCGCACGAATAACGGCATTTAGTCCCGGACAATCGCCACCACCGGTTGCTACTAATATTTTTTTCATCATCATTTATTGTTTAAGATGAACTTGTAATTGATTGAAAGGTATTTCAATGTTATTATCGTTGAATTTTTCATAAATTCCCTGATTCATTGCATCATGAATAGTTCCGTAGTCGGCCGGCTTAACCCAGACGCGAAGTTCCAAAATGACTGCACTATCACCCAAACTCGTCACAACAACGACCGGAGCATTTTCATTTTGCAAAATTTCCGTACGGGAATTGGCTAATTGCAAAATGATATTTCTGGCTTTATCGATGGATTCGCCGTAAGCAATGCCTACACTAATATCCACTCTTCGTTTGTCGCTTTGCGTGTAATTAATTAATGTATTGGTAGCCAATTGAGTATTGGGAATGATAATCACTTTGTTGTCAGGTGTGGTCAAAATCGTATTAAAAATTTGAATAGAGTTGACCGTTCCCGAAAAGCTTCCCTGTTCAATAAAATCGCCAACTTTGTATGGCTTGAGTAACAAAATGATAACTCCGCCGGCAAAGTTTTGCAAAGTTCCTTGCAATGCCATACCGATAGCCAAACCTGCAGCACCTAACACGGCAATAAATGAGGTGACCTGAATCCCCATCATGCCCGCAACGGTGATAATAAGAATGGTTTTTAAGGCAATATTGATAACCGAATGCAGAAAGGCTTGTAAAGAGGGATCATATTGTCGTTTAGTATATGCTTTTTTTAGAAGAGCGGTAAACCATTGTATCAGCTTCCAACCAATCCATAATACTATTAATGCAATGATGATTTTGGGAACATTTTGAAATAAGACATCCGTAAAGAATGT
>CAYYHC010000085.1:0-1469 GCA_964471715.1 uncultured Lentimicrobiaceae bacterium
TTCCAGCCTTGACGACAAAATAGATTTGCTTAACCGTCAAAATGCGACGTTGGAGAAGATGGCGGAGACGCTTTTTCGGAAATGGTTTGTGGAAGAGGCGACGGAGGAGTGGGAAGAGGGAAGTGTATCCGACACGGCAATACATTTAAAAAATGGGATAAATCCACAAAAATTTACTAATACAACATTTAAACATTATAGCATTCCAGCTTTTGATAATGATAAAGAACCAATTACAGAACTTGGTTCGGAAATACAAAGTGGAAAATATAAAATACCAAATTATTGTATATTGTTTTCTAAACTAAATCCTCATAAAGACAAACGAATTTGGTTGTTATTAAATGACATAGATGAATTTGCAATTTGTTCGACTGAATTTCAGATAATAAAACCTAAAAGGAAAGAATATATATTTTTTATATATGGTTGGCTTTCATATAAAGAAAATTATAATGAAATTGCATCTGGAGTTGGTGGCACGAGTGGTAGTCACCAAAGAATAGACCCTGCGACAATTTTTTTATTTAATTGTCCTAAAATAAATGTTGATTATATAGAATCATACAATCAATACGTTCAACCACTTTTTGAAAAACAAAATAATAATCAAACCCAAATCCGCAATCTCACGGCATTGCGCGACATATTGTTGCCGAGGTTGATGGGTGGGGAGGCTTTAACAAAAAAATCAATTAAAATGAATACAATATGAAAGAAGACAAAACAAAATATCACGATCCTTCTGAATATATTCGGAATCTTCAGGATTTATTAGTTTCTGATAAAAAGAAAATAGGCTTTTTATTTGGAGCAGGAACATCATTGGTGTTTAATCCAGAAACGAAAGAATCTTATATTCCCGCTATTGGCAAAATGACAAAAACGATTAGTGCCGAGTTGTCTAAAAATGATAAAAATAAAACCGCAATAGAAAAAATACGAGAAGAAATTCAGAATAATCATAAAACATATACAATAGAAACTCTGCTTACCCAACTTGTATTAAAAAAACAAGTTATTGGAGATGGCATTTTGAATGGATTGAATAAGACAGAAATTGAAGAACTGATAGAGAATATAAAACAACAAATTCATAATTTGGTTGGTATTCACGAAACTGTTAATGCTCAAAAATTAATTCATTCTTCTTTCGCTGAATGGATTAAGAAAGCAAATAGAAAATCTGCCATAGAAATATTCACTACAAATTATGATTTCTTATTTGAAGTCGCATTTGAATATCATGCTTTACCATATTACGATGGATTTACAGGTAGTTATCACCCATTTTTTGACGCAGAGGCTGTTGATGATTTATCTTTTTTACCCAATCAGACAAAATTATGGAAGATTCATGGTTCTCTTGGTTGGCATTATAATGACTCACCCGAGTATGATGATTCACTAAAGAGAGTATTAAGAATGAATTCTGATTCTAATTATAAAGATATTTTCAAAAGGCATGT
>CAYYHC010000085.1:1479-5320 GCA_964471715.1 uncultured Lentimicrobiaceae bacterium
AGAGAAATCAGATAATATCAGAAAGATATTTTAATCTATCCTTCCACTTTAAAATATGATCAATCACGTTAACAACCATATACAGCATTAGGAGACAGACTGACAAATTTTATCAAACAGCCAGATACGATATTAATTATATGTGGTTATTCGTTTGGAGATGAACATATCAATGAACGAATTAATACCGCATTATTATCAAATCCACTCGGTCATGTATATGTTTTACTATATGATAAGAAATTGAATGAAAATGAGAAAAAATACGATTATTGTTTAACTGAAGAATCAGAAATATCCAAAATGGCTAAAAGTAATTGTCAAATTTCCGTATTCGGAATGGGTAGTGCTATAATTGGTGGTGTTTACGGAAAATGGAAATTAAAGAGAGAGCCTGATAAAGATGATTCGATAAGTATAGATACATATTATGATGAGTATGCATATTCTAATAAGAATGATAAAAAAAACATAGACATTGAGCAAGATTGGACAGGACATGGAGAATTGATACTACCTGACTTTGAGAAATTTGTTAGGTTCTTACAAAGTATGATATTTCAAAACAGCAATAATAAATAATTATGAGGTACGAACAAACGGAAGTTGGTGAAATAGTAAGTGTTAGCGGAAACACAATTACTGTGCAATTATCAGATAGTGTTAAATCTAATATGCCTGTTATTAACGGCATTGTTTATCGAATTGGACAAATTGGATCTTTTCTAAAAGTGCCATTAGGATATGCAAATTTATTTGGAATTGTAACACAAATAGGAGCTTCTGCTATACCGGAAAGATTAAAAATAGAAGAACAAGATTTTTCTAAACTTACAAATAGGCAATTCCTTACTATTGCTCTAATAGGAGAACAGATCGGTAACAAGTTTCAAAGAGGTGTTTTCCAATCACCCACAACAGGTGATAAAGTTCATTTAGTCACTATCGAAGATTTGAATATAATATACGGAGGATATGATGAAAACAACTCAATAACAGTTGGTAATATTAGTATCTCAGAAAGCTTAAATGCAAAAATTGATTTGAATAAATTGGTTTCAAGACATTGTGCAATATTGGGTTCTACCGGCAGTGGGAAATCAAATGCTGTTGGTGTTTTGCTAAAAGCAATAGCTGATAAGGATTTTGAAAGTTCGCGCATTTTGATTATTGATCCTCATGGTGAATACAACAGCGTTTTTAAAGATAAAAGTGTTGTCTATAAAATCAGAGCGGACAAAGCAAAAGGAGAAAAAGAACTATATGTACCATTCTGGGCTTTACCATTTGATGAGTTAATGAGCATTTTCTCAGGAAATCTAACAGATCCAAATAGGGAATACTTCCGATCTGAAGTTGAAAAGTCAAAAAAAGAATCTTCAAAATGCAATAACTTATATGTAGAAGAAGAATTAATCACAGCAAATAGTCCAATTCCATTTAATATCAATGAATTATGGTTTAAGTTAGATGATTTTGAAAGACAAACATATAAAGAAAGAGCAAAACCAGAATCAATAACAGAAAAATCTGTTAACGGAGATGCAATGAAATTAATCTCTAATATATATCCACCAGCAAGTGCAGGAGGAGGAAGTCCTTTTTTAAACAATCAGGCAAAGGGTATCCTTAACTTCCTTGATAGCGTTAGACTTAAATTGAAAGATTCAACTTATAGTTTCTTATTTAATGTTGGAAACTATACTCCAAATATACAAGGAAAAGTAGAAAAAGACTTAAGTTCTTTATTATTTGAATGGTTAGGAGGCAAACAACCTATTACAATTCTTGATTTATCAGGAATACCTTCAGAAATAATGACTTCCATATCAGGTACTTTGTTGAAAATTATTTATGATACATTATTTTGGGGGCAGAATCTACCTAATGGAGGAAAAGAACAGCCTTTATTAATAGTTCTTGAAGAAGCACACAATTATTTGAGAGCTGGAGAAAAATCAATATCATCAAAAACAGTTCAAAAAATTGCAAAAGAAGGTCGTAAATATGGAGTCGGTTTAGCATTAGTAACCCAACGACCTTCGGAATTGGATGAAACTGTTTTGAGTCAGTGTGGAACTATCATAGCTTTGAGAATGAATAATGCAAAAGACCGAAGTTTTATACGTTCAGCCATGCAAGATGAATTGCAAACGATGGTTGATTTATTACCTAGCTTAAGAATAGGAGAAGGATTAATTTCTGGAGAGGGTGTCAAAATTCCATCTCGAGTTCAATTTTATAAATTATCAAATGCTCCCAAAGGTTCTGACCCTCTTGTTTCAGAAAAATGGGCTTTGGAAAATGATATTACAGAAGAAAATTATAAACAATTATTATCTCTATGGAGAAATCAAAAATTAAAGGAGGAAGAAAAATGAGTTATCCGAAATTACATTCAGTTAGTTCTTCAAACGTTGCCGAACTTGGGTATGATGAAGAAAATCAGATGGTCTATGTACGTTTCCAAAACGGAACATTGTATACCTATTCTAATGTTCCTAAATGTGAATATGAAGCATTAGATAATGCGCCTTCAATTGGGTCATATTTAAATCGAAACTTCAAAAACGTATATCCATATCAAAGGATTGAGTAACACATTAATGACCAACCGTTTCTAATTTCAACCCCGCATTCCCTCCGCCCGCGCCCCGTGGAACGGGTATGATGGTGGTGGTCGCGTTTGTAGAGACGTTGCGCGCAACGTCTCTACAATACAATACGGTACAAAATATACAATACGAACCATATCGGATCATAAAAATAAAATGACAACGTTAAACAATCAAATCATATAATAAACACAAACAAAACCAATAAATCAATGCCAACCGACAAATTTCAAAATAAATACCGCATTCCATCCGCCCGCACCCCGTGGCACGGGTATGATGGCGGTGGGCGCGTTTGTAGAGACGTTGCGCGCAACGTCTCTACAATACAATACGGTACAAAATATACAATACGAACCATATCGGATCATAAAAATAAAATGACAACGTTAAACAATCAAATCATATAATAAACACAAACAAAACCAATAAATCAATGCCAACCGACAAATTTCAAAATAAATACCGCATTCCATCCGCCCGCACCCCGTGGCACGGGTATGATGGCGGTGGGCGCGTTTGTAGAGACGTTGCGCGCAACGTCTCTACAATACAATACAATACGGTACTATGCAATACGAGCCATACCGAATCATAAAAATAAAATGACAACATTAAACAATAAAAACAGATAATAAACAAAACCAACAAATCTATGTCAACCGACAAATTCCAAAATAAATACCGCATTCCCTCCGCCCGCGCGCCGTGGAACGGGTTGATGGCGGTGGTCCCGGTTGTAGAGACGTTGCGCGCAACGTCTCTACAATACAATACAATGCGGTACAATACGAACCATACCGAATTATAAAAATAAAATGGCAACGTTAAACAATCAAATCATATAATAAACGCAAACAAAACCAACAAATCTATGTCAACCGACAAATTCCAAAACAAATACCGCATCCCATCCATTCGCGCCCCGTGGCACGGGTATGATGGTGGTGTGGATTATGATGGTGTTGGGCGCGTTTGTAGAGACGTTGTGCGCAACGTCTCTACAATACAATACAATACAATGCGGTACAATACGAGCCATACCGAATCATAAAAATAAAATGACAACGTTAAACAATATAAACATATAATAAATACAACCATAACCAACAAATCTATGTCAACCGACAAATTCCAAAATAAATACCGCATTCCATCCGCCCGCGCGCCATGGCACGGGTATGATGGTGGTGTGGATTATGATGGTGTTGGGCGCGTTTGTAGAG
>CAYYHC010000085.1:5420-9690 GCA_964471715.1 uncultured Lentimicrobiaceae bacterium
ACGTTGTGCGCAACGTCTCTACAATACAATACAATACAATACGGTACAAAATATACAATACGAACCATACCGAATCATAAAAAATAAAATGGCAACGTTAAACAATAAAAACATATAATAAACACAACCAACAAATCTATGCCAACCGACAAATTTCAAAACAAATATCGCATTCCATCCGCCCGCGCGCCATGGCACGGGTATGATGGTGGAATATATTTTGTTACCATTTGCACGGATTGTCATGATAATCATTATTTTGGTAAAATTATGGTGGTAAATAACGAACCTCACATGCATTTGTCGGAAATAGGCAAATTTGCCCACGAAAATTTTGCCAATGTGTCATTACATTATACATACGCCGAAATTCCGTTGTTTGTGGTGATGCCCAACCACATTCATGCCATTGTGGTAATTGGTGGGGATGGTTGCATTGGTAGAGACGTTGCGCGCAACGTCTCTACCATAACAACAACATCAATCAAAAAAAACGAAACAATGGCGGCAATATCACCACAACGTGGACAATTATCAACGGTAATTCGCGGATTAAAATCTGCCATCACAAAATATGCCCATTCCAACAACTTCCCGTTTGCATGGCAAGCCCGTTTTTACGACCATATTATTCGCCAACAAACTGAATTAAACCACATAGCTGCTTACATCGAAAATAATGTTATTAATTGGGCAAACGATAAATTAAATAATAATAGAATAATTTCAACAACCGAAAATGCTTCGGAAATTGATTGTAACATAATATAATCATGAATTTTTTATTGGAATCGGAAATAGAAAGAATGGCTATCAACTTGCTTAAGATGCAAGGCTACGAATACGTTTATGCACCGAATATTGCCCCAGACGGTATCACCCCTGAAAGAGAAACTTATGAGCAGGTTCTGTTGCTCAATCGTTTACAAAATGCCGTAAAACGCATCAACCCATCCATTCCTGCCAATGCACAAGCCGATGCCCTCAAAGAAATTCAGCGTATTGCCTCACCCGAACTATTGACAAATAATGAGACCTTTCACCGATTGTTGACCGAAGGTATTCCCGTTTCCAAACAAGTGGACGGCGATGACCGTGGCGACCGTGTGTGGCTCATCGATTTTAAAAATCCGCTCAACAATGATTTTGTCGTCGCTAATCAATTTACTGTAGTTGAGAACAATAACAACAAACGCCCCGATGTAATTTTGTTTGTCAATGGCATTCCCTTGGTGGTTTTTGAACTTAAAAATGCAGCAGACGAAAACGCAACCATCCACTCGGCATTTAAACAAATTGAAACCTACAAAACCATCATTCCGTCACTGTTTACGTATAATGGGTTTGTCGTAATTTCTGATGGTTTGGAAGCTAAAGCAGGCTCTATTTCTGCCGGTTACAGTCGTTTTATGGCATGGAAAACTGCCGATGGCAAAGTCGAAGCTTCACATTTGACAAGTCAGTTGAAAACCCTGATTAAAGGTATGCTCAATAAAAAAACACTAATTGACTTAATCCACCATTTTATTGTATTTGAAAAAACTAAACATGAAGATCCGGATACAGGAATTAACACCATTACCACCGTTAAAAAATTGGCAGCTTATCATCAATACTATGCCGTTAACCGTGCCGTAGAATCAACATTAAGAGCTTCGGGGAAGGTGAAGGCTATCGGCAATTCCTGTCATTATACAATGAAGAACATTTGCACAATATCGCCGGAGGCTGCCGAATCGCCCTTTAATCGCGGGTTGCCGGGAGTTGAAAGACAACCTGTTGGTGACCATAAAGGTGGCGTGGTTTGGCACACACAAGGGAGTGGCAAATCGCTTTCAATGGTCTTCTACACCGGCAAGATCGTACTGGCAATGGACAACCCGACCATTGTGGTCATTACCGACCGTAACGATTTGGACAACCAGCTTTTTGAAACATTTGCGGCATCAAAACAGCTCTTACGCCAAGAGCCGGTACAAGCCGAAAATAGAGAGCAGCTGAAGAATCTTTTAAAAGTTGGATCGGGCGGTGTGGTTTTTACAACAATACAAAAATTTCAACCCGATACCGGCAATGTCTATCAATTACTTTCCAATCGTGAAAATATTATAGTAATTGCCGACGAAGCACATCGCACCCAATACGGGTTTAAAGCCAAAACCATTGACGACAAAAACGAAAAAGGCAATGTAATCGGCAAAAAAATAGTGTATGGTTTTGCAAAATATATGCGTGATGCTTTGCCCAATGCAACCTATCTTGGTTTTACCGGCACACCTATTGAAAACACCGATATAAACACCCCTGCCGTGTTCGGCAATTATGTGGACATTTACGACATCGCCCAAGCCGTTGAAGATGGGGCAACTGTCCGTATTTATTACGAAAGCCGGTTAGCTAAAGTACATTTGAGCGACGAAGGGAAAAAGTTGGTTCAAGAATTGGATGATGAACTCGACCAAGAGGATTTGAGCAATACCCAAAAAGCAAAAGCCAAATGGACACAATTGGAGGCGTTGGTAGGTAGCGAAACCAGAATAAGCCGGATTGCGAAAGATCTTATCGACCATTTTGAACAACGACAAGCCGTTTTCGAAGGCAAGGGAATGATTGTGACCATGAGCCGCCGTATCGCCGCCGATTTGTACGAAGCCATCATCAAACTAAAACCCGAATGGCATTCCGATGAACTGAACAAAGGCACTATCAAAGTGGTAATGACTTCTTCATCGTCGGACGGTCCAAAGATTGCAAAACACCACACTACTAAAGAACAACGCAAAACTTTAGCCGAAAGAATGAAAAATCCTGATGATGAATTAAAACTCGTTATCGTTCGGGATATGTGGCTCACGGGGTTTGATGTTCCAAGTATGCACACCCTCTACATCGACAAACCCATGAAAGGACATAATCTGATGCAGGCTATTGCAAGGGTAAATCGTATTTACAAAGACAAACCAGGCGGTTTAGTGGTAGATTATTTGGGCATTGCATCCGATTTAAAAAAAGCACTTTCGTTTTATTCCGACGCGGGCGGCAAAGGCGACCCGACCATTTTACAGGAACAAGCTGTCGAATTAATGTCGGAAAAGTTGGAAGTCGTTTCAAACATGTATCACGGCTTTCATTACGAAGGTTATTTTGATGCCGATACTTCCCAAAAACTTTCGATGATTTTGGCAGCCGAAGAACACATCTTAGGTTTGGAAGATGGCAAAAAACGATATATTGACGAGGTTACGGCACTATCAAAAGCCTTTGCTATTGCAATTCCCCACGAAAAAGCAATGGATGCCAAAGATGAAATTGCTTTCTTTCAAGCGGTAAAAGCACGTTTGGCAAAATTTGACAGCACCCACTCCAACCAAACCAATGAAGGAATTGAAACGACCATTCGTCAAGTAATAGACAAAGCATTGGTCACCGAAAAAGTGATTGATATTTTCGATGCCGCAGGATTAAAAAAACCGGATATTTCAATACTTTCAGAAGATTTTCTTTTGGAATTAAAAGGAATGGAACACAAAAATGTTGCTCTTGAAGTATTGAAAAAATTACTCAACGATGAGATAAAATCGAGAGCCAAAAAGAACCTTGTTAAAAGCAAGTCCTTAATGGAAATGTTGGAAAATGCCATTAAAAAATATCATAATAAAATCCTGACAGCAGCCGAAGTAATCGAAGAACTGATCAAACTGAGCAAAGACATTGTAGAAATGGATAGCGAAGCAACGGCAATGGGATTATCAGATTTTGAATATGCTTTTTATACCGCCGTTGCCAACAATGACAGCGCAAAAGAACTCATGCAAAAAGATAAACTGCGTGAATTAGCCGTAGCGCTGACCGAAACCATCAAACAAAACGCCTCTATTGATTGGACAATCAAAGAAAGCGTAAAAGCTAAACTAAAAGTGGCAGTAAAAAGACTGTTAAGAAAATATGGTTATCCTCCGGATATGCAGCAGCTCGCAACGGATACGGTATTGAAACAAGCTGAAATGATTGCCAACGAGTTGACCAATCAATAATTGGAAGTGTTATCCTCATCACGGTTCGCGCCCCAACCATTTTTTACAATCGTTATTTATTATTATTGCTGTCCGATAAAACTTTTATAGAGGGATAAAAAATAGGGCTGGTTTCATTTGCAGAAGTCAGCCCTATGTGTTATTTTTGCTTTTTCCTGACTTCGTCACTCAATATTTGCTGAAATTATAATATATTGATAAACAAAATATTGTAATTTTGCATACCCTAAATTTGG
>CAYYHC010000086.1:0-883 GCA_964471715.1 uncultured Lentimicrobiaceae bacterium
GCTAAAAAGGATGATCATTCCAAGCGTCAAGAGTAACTTTTTAACCATATCAATTATTTTACATTAAACAATAAATTTCACTTTAAATTTAAGGGTGCTAATTTACAAAAAATAATGGTGTAATTTTACCCAAATTTCCCATTTTTAATATTTTTTTGTAACTTCCTAATTATAAGGGTTTTTCAATATTTCGGAATAAATAACTCCTTTGATTAATTCATCTTGCGAAAACGTGAGATCTATATTCTTTTTACTCTCATTTTCAACATCTTGCAAATTATTTTGCTTGAATTTCGTGGAGGTAAAATCACCTGTTTCCAAACTTTCATTTTCCGTACTCGAAATTGTCTCGTAGGTAAAATATTTTTCATTTTTCGGAAAATTTGTTGAAAATTCTTCCAAAGGCACCTCTTTTGGGGTCTCCTCAATTATCATTTCGTCTGCATTTTCGGGAGCCCAATTTTCATCTTCACCTTGAAATACAGGTCCGGGAATTGGCTTCGTTTGTTTTTTTTTTGCTTTTTTTCCTACTAAAATGAAATAAACCAAGACGATAACACCGGTTATAAGTAATTCTTTTAAACTATCCATTTTTAAATACAATTTTAAAACTTACAAAATGCCGACAAAAATACATCATTTTTTTGAATTAACCTATTTTTGAATAAATTTCAAAAAAAGTCCGTATCTTTGCCCCCTAAAATATTACAAACATGACTAAGCCGGTGGAAACCCCACTTATGAAGCAATATAATCAGTTTAAATCGAAGTATCCGGATGCGATTTTATTGTTTCGTGTTGGGGATTTTTATGAAACTTTTGGAGAAGATGCCATTAAGGCATCACAAATATTAGGGATTGTACTCACCAAGCGGGCAAACGG
>CAYYHC010000086.1:893-9569 GCA_964471715.1 uncultured Lentimicrobiaceae bacterium
CTGCCACATTCATTGAGTTAGCCGGATTTCCTCATCATGCCATAGACGCCTATCTGCCCAAATTGGTACGCGCCGGTTTTCGAGTTGCAATATGTGAACAATTAGAGGATCCGAAACTTGCAAAAACTATCGTCAAAAGAGGTATTACCGAATTAGTTACGCCGGGTATTGCTACCAATGATAAAATTTTGGAGCAAAAAGAAAACAACTTTTTAGGGGCTATTCATTACAACGAAAAGACAAGTGGCATTGCGTTTGTCGATATTTCTACGGGAGAATTTTATTTGGCAGAAGGAAATAACGAATACATTGATAAGCTTTTACAGAATTTCAAACCGGCAGAGTTGGTCATTCAGAAGAATAAAGTGGCGACATTTCACGAAAGTTTCGGGGAAAAAATTCTTTTGACGACCTTTGAAGATTGGGTTTTCACCACAGACTATACGGTTCCCTTACTTACCAAGCACTTTGATACTAATTCCCTGAAAGGATTCGGCGTTGAAAATTTAACCAACGGCATCATTGCTGCCGGTGCTGCCCTGCACTACCTCAACGAAACTCAAAATCATAAAACACAACATATCAACAAACTAAACCGGATTGAAGAAGAATACTACGTATGGTTGGATCGCTTTACGGTACGAAATCTGGAACTCATTCACTCCCCTAACGAAAATGCGGTTACACTTTTGGACATTTTAGACAAAACTCTTACGCCAATGGGGGGCAGACTTCTCAAAAAATGGATATTAATGCCTTTAAAAGAGAAAGTTCTGATAGAAGAAAGATTGTCGATTGTCAAATATTTCATTCATAATGAGGATTTTAGAAATGATATTTGCAGTACTATTCAGAATATTGGCGATATTGAACGCATCGTTTCCAAAATTTCTGCCGGCAAAATAAATCCGCGTGAATTGCTGCAATTAACGAAGGCTTTACGCGCTATTGAAAAGTTGAAATCATTATGCGAGCAACAAAATCAGCCCGCTTTTCGCAAAATTGCGGAACAACTGAATCCTTGTCTGTCTATTTGTCAACGTATTGAAAATGAGATTAGTGAAGATGCTCCGGTCATTTTAAACAAAGGACGCATTTTCAATAAGGGCATTAATGCCGAATTAGATGAACTCACTTCACTTGCGAACAACAGCAAGAATATTTTGGCGAATATCCAACATCGGGAATCGATTAACACGGGAATTTCATCGCTTAAAATCGGATTCAACAATGTGTTCGGTTATTACATTGAAGTTACTAACACCCATAAGGACAAAGTTCCGCCGGAATGGATTCGCAAACAAACACTTACAAATGGAGAACGCTACATTACGGAAGAATTGAAGGACTTGGAGACTAAAATACTTGGTGCGGAAGATAAGATTCTCAGCATTGAAGCCAGACTATTTGGTGAACTTGTTGTCAGTATTTTAGATTTTATTCCGATGCTGCAATTAGATGCCAAGATTGTGGCTCGCACGGATGTACTCTCCTGTTTTGCCGGTATCAGCATTTCCAATCACTACACTTACCCGCAAATCAACGACGGTACTGCGATCAAAATAAAAAATGGACGACATCCGGTTATTGAAACACAGCTTCCGCCGGATGAAAAGTACATTGCCAATGATGTTTACCTTGATAATGAGCGACAACAAATTATCATCATCACCGGTCCGAATATGTCGGGTAAGTCCGCTCTGCTTCGCCAAACCGCCCTTATCGTGCTAATGGCACAAATAGGATGCTTTGTTCCGGCAGAGTTGGCAGAAATCGGAATTATCGACAAAATCTTCACGCGTGTGGGTGCTTCCGACAACATTTCCACCGGTGAATCCACTTTTATGGTGGAAATGAACGAAACTGCCAGCATTTTAAACAATATTTCCAATCGAAGTTTAGTCTTGTTAGATGAAATTGGCAGAGGGACAAGCACTTATGATGGCGTTTCCATTGCTTGGTCTATTGCCGAATTTTTGCACGAACATAAGCAATACCGTGCTAAAGTTCTCTTTGCCACGCACTATCACGAATTGAATGACATGGAAAGTCAGTTTTCAAGAATCAAGAATTTTCATGTTTCCGTTAAAGAAATCAATAATAAAATACTGTTTTTGAGGAAGTTGGAACAAGGCGGAAGTGAGCACAGTTTCGGTATTCACGTGGCACGAATGGCCGGAATGCCCTATCAAGTACTTAAACGCGCCGACGAAGTGCTTAAACAATTGGAAGAAAGTCGAAAAAATAGTGATTCGTCTCAACCCATCAAAAAAGATAAAAACGAAGGTTATCAACTGAGTTTCATTGCGTTAGATGACCCTCTCTTGTTAGATATTAAAGAACAGATCGTCGATTTGGACATCAATTCTCTCACCCCCGTAGAGGCTTTGATGAAATTAAACGATATTAAAAATCTATTAGTTAAAAAGAAGAAGAAGTGATTGTAAAAACATCGTGTCCGTTTTCTTTAATAACTTCTTGAGCTGCTTGATTTTGCATAATGCTCCCGCCCCAAACATTGAAATCGTAATCGTGGGGTGAAGTAAACCAATTATTGATATTCATCACCAAGTTCAGGGTTGTATTTTCATTTGCCGAAACTTGGAATATATAAGGAATAACAACTGAAAAATGGTTATGGACATATTCTGTAATTTGATTATTTTCATATAGTTGTCCTATGCCGGTATGGAAATTTAAGTTACGCACCGAGTCCTGTAAATTTTTCCATTTTCCATTAATCTGCATGTAATGATAGCCACCGCCCAATACAGCAGGCCAGCTCATATTATTCTCGGGTGGATTGACAAAATAGCCGGAAATATTTTTCTCGGGGTTCAATCCGAAAACAAAAGAAACACTATCATATTGTCCAACAGGCAATTGGTCTTCAATCGCCCACTGATGTGTATTTTCAATATCCCAATCGTAATAATGGATGGAATTATCATCTTGAATGGTAACAACCGTACCATCGTTTTTGTACAATTTCAATTCAGAAATAAAATATCTCAATTCGTCTACTTCGTAATAATTTCCGGCAGCATTTACATAATTCAAAACATTGGTAACCAAAGGAATCCCATCGACATTAGCATCAAAAGACAAGGTAATTTTCCCTTTTTCAACTACTGTTTCTTCGGTTTCCGTTTCTTCTTTTTTACACGAAGTGACAAGTAAAACGGCGGATAAACTCCAAAATAAAAATTTCTTCATCATAATATAATAATTTACCATTCATCTTCCTTTACAACAAGCGGTTGCATTCCATCTACCAAGGAAGATAACAATTCTTGAATTTGATCATCAACTTCTTGTAAATTCACGAAACACTCGGGGTCCCATTTTTTGCCGGTTTTATCCAACCAAACTTCGATGGGTGCTGCAGATGCCGCTTTATATTGAAAATCAGTAATCGTGTAACGATAACGTCCTTCTTTACATTCCAACTTAAAATTGTAATAGACAATATTTTTGGTTAGTTTTGAGCCGTCTTTCTGATGTGAATATATTCTTACGGATGAACGAAAAAGAATTTCTTTTTTCTCGGGGTCATTCGATTTAATAACTTCTGATGTATTTTTATAAAAAGCCTTTGCCCAAACCAAAGCGCGGTCGTATAGCTCCTGTGCGGTTCCTTTTTCTTGTATAACTTCCTTATAGGTAATTAGTTGCGTGTCATCGTCAATGGGCATGTCCGGTGCTACTGGCTCCGGATTTTTTTGTGCGAAAGATACACTTATCGCTGCGAAAAGCAGCAGCATTAAAGACAATTTTTTCATCATACTTTTCTTTTAATTTCAAGCCGCAAATGTACAAGTTTTTTAATTATCAACAGATAAAAAATATCTTTATTTATCCTCAATCAACGTTTGATATAATTCGAATAATTTTGCCACGCAGTCCGATTCAGAAAAATCCGTAACGGGAAAACCATAAGCCTGCATTACTGCTTTGTCGTTGGCTTGGTGCGCTTTGCGTAATTCCGCCGGCATGGTAGCTTCATCGTAGAGGTCGGCGAGGGAGCTATCAGGATAAAGTGTGCGGGCATCGAGAATGGCTTGGGCTGTCTTCTCAATTTTTGACTTTTGTTCGAGAGTGGGACTGCACCAAGGGAAGTTGTTGTAAATGGCGGGAGAATATCGATAATCGCTTTTCAGTCGCCCACATACTGCCCGCATCCAAGCGTTGTGGATATGGGAAGTTAAAATACCAAACATATACAAATCAGCGTTTGGAATATAACGAATGGCATTTCCACAAACGATATCTGCTGAAACGAAACCGATAGGGATATATTTTCTTTTTTCAGAAGAGGTCTCCGGAACGACAATATAATCCTTATCAGGTTGTCGTCTTTGTGTGAATAACGTAGGTGTATCAGCATCACATTGGACTGATTTAGTCGGACTTTGAAGGCGAAGTTCCCTCACTTTTTTGATTCTTTCAAGTATGGGTTTACAATGTTTCAATTCTGTAGGATTGGCGTTTACTAACCATAAACAATAGCGTTTTTTGTTATTGATATATTCCTCAGCACCAATAAATTGCTTAATCCATTTTTTAGTAAAGGGGTAATCCTTTATCAAATTCTCTTTTTCTTTTTCCGATAGTAAAAGATTGCCTCCATCCGTTGGTTGACTTCCTTTGGTCATTACAGGAAATTTCTTCGACATTGGTTTTCCTCTTCCCTCAATAAAAATATTGGATGCATTGATCAAATAGCCATTTATATTTTGTGCATCGATTCGAATTCCCTGTTCATCAACAATCATTTTTTTCTTTTGCTGAAAAGATAACGCCAACAATCTACTCGAAAACCCAATAATCACACAATGTACGTGTGCTTTTCGGGACGATTCGCTATCCCACCGGAAAGTACGATAGGCAAAATCTATTTCTAATCCGCTTTGAAAAAGAGGTTTCCACATTACAGCTACCGACTCGCCTTGGCAAATAGAATTAGTGGATACAAATGCGCATTTTGTTTTTTCTTCATTAATGATATCGTTTGCTTTTTTATACCAACAGGCAACGTAATCGAGTTTTCCGTAGGTTTTCCAATCCTTGAATACAAAATCCATATCTTCTTGCTGTTCTTTCGACCGCCATTGATGTCCCACAAACGGTGGATTTCCCATAATATAATCGAACTCGACTCGATGCAATTGAGGTTGTGGATTGGAATTAAACTCAATTTCATTGGTATATAATCGAATATTCTCATAAGCTATCGGAGGTTCACAAGCATTGCCTCCGACCTCCACAATAGTGGTTTTCTTTGCATAGACATCTTTAACCGTCTGATGTACAGGAAAATATCTCCAATCCATTTGCAAGGCATTTCCCTCACGAATATTGGCATAACTTTTCAATGGAAAAAAATCCAAATTTATGGAAATAATATCTTGTGTTTCTTGCAACATTTGAGCTTCGGCAATCCATAAGGCGGCTTTTGCAACCGTGACAGCAAAATCGTTGATTTCAATTCCGTAAAACTGTCCAATAGAGATCTTTATCGGTGATACTTCCTCAAATCCCATTAGAATTTGATTGTCATTTCGCAACAATTTCAATATCTCATTTTCCAATCTTCTCAGACTAATATATGTTTCGGTCAAGAAATTGCCACTTCCGCAAGCCGGGTCTAAAAACTTCAAATTGGCAATTCGGCTTTGCAATTTCAACAATCTGTTTTTTCTTTCTTTACTTACGAAATTGTCAATAATATGTGTAAACTCATTTTTTAAGTCATTCAAAAACAGTGGGTCAATAACTTTGTGAATATTTTCAAGCGAAGTGTAGTGCATTCCGCCGCTGCGGCGAGTTACGGGGTTGAGCGTACTTTCAAAAACCGCGCCGAAAATAGTAGGTGAAATATCTCGCCAATTGAAATTGTCACTACAATCGGAAATTAAAATCCGAACTATTTCATCGGTAAAATTCGGAATTTCAATCGTTTGTGTCATATCCTTGTCAAAAAGCCCGCCATTGACATAAGGGAAATTTTTCAAACTATCAATAAGGTACGGGTCTCGCTCCGTGATAGGTGTTGCCAACACATCAAACAATTCTAACAATGTTTTCCGTACCATTTTTGAATCAAAGGCTCGCAAATAGTTGCCAAAAGCGTTGTGCTTCCCGAAAAATCCCGCATCTTCGGCGTATAGACAGAACACCAAACGCACGCACAAGATATTGAGACTATGCAATGTTTCAGCACTTTCCGGATTGACATATTGTGGCAGCAACGCATCGTATAATTTGCCAACCAACTCACCCGCTTTCAAACTTACCTCCATCTCGCGACGGATATTTCCATCACACATATCGACCAAGAAATTTAATCGATAGTACTCTTTTTCAAGGTTTTGCAACAATACACTTTCCGGTTCACCGTTGGGACGTTCCATATCATAAATCAAAAATTCTTGGAAGTTGCAGCAAACAATCCATCTCGGACGGGTGGAATAGGGCAATTCGGCAGCATAGCGTTTGGCTTGCTGAAACGGCGAAAGCAGCGTGCCATCACTTTGTTTGATGGGCGCGCGCAAATCTTTGCCTATCGATTTTTGTTCAATCAATACGTGAGTTTCGGGAATAAATCCGTCTATAAAACTTGTGTGATCCAAATGAACTTGGTCTTCAAAATGAATATATTTTTCCGGATTTTTGATTCCAAAAACATGGTTTAATAGGGAAAGCCAAAAAGGTTGCGATTCTCCTTTTTCGTAGCCTTTACCTTTCCAATCATTTGCAAATTGCTGAGCAGCAATGCGTTGTTGTGCGTCTGTCATCATCATTCTTTAAGTTTAAAGAGTTAATTTAAATAAATAATTTACGTCGCAAAGTTACTATAATTGTTCTCACGGACTGGCAGAAAAGTAAAATTATTTTTGATTGATTCTGCCGTATTTTTGGAAAATAATATCATACCGGTTCGCTTCATCTTTCATCAATGTTACTTCATTTTGAAGTGTCCATGAATTCCAATCAAAATTTGGAAAATGAGTATCTGCCTGAAAATCAGCTAAAATACGTGTTATATACATCGTTTCTACACAATCTAAAAACAGTTCATACACACTTGCACCACCAATGACGAAAACCACTTCATCATTTTCGACTGCCTTCATTAATTCAGATTTCGAATAAAAAATCTCACAATTTTCGGGATGAAATTGTCTGTTATGGGTCAAAACAATATTTCTTCTATTGGGTAACGGTTTAATTTTCAATGACTCCCACGTTTTTCTTCCCATAATAATCGTATGACCGGAAGTAATTTCCTTAAAATGTTTTAAATCATTCGGCAAATGGCAGAGTAATTGGTTTCGGTTTCCAATCGCTCCCCTATTGTCCATTGCCACAATTAAATTCCAATTTTTCATTTGATTATTTTGCAGCAAAAATACAAAAAGATTGATTGCTACGGAGAAATTGCCGAAAATTTGCGAAACAAAACGCAGTTATAAATGTTTTTGAAAGGTAAGTTGTCAATATCATCAAAATGAAGAATTTAGAGAATATTTTTATTGCTCAAAATCAAATTACGGAAGCCCTCCTACCCCAACCTTTTCCGTACATTCAATCCGAATACCTTATCAATGGGGAAATTAGAAAATGGGATGGTGCTTATAAGCAAGTTTATTCACCTGTTTATGTAAAAACGGACAGGGGTTTTGAAAATTACATTGGCGCATATCCGATGATGGGGGAAAAAGAAGCATTAGATGCGCTCGATGCAGCGGTAAATGCTTACAATCATGGGAATGGCGTGTGGCCGTCAATGAAGGTCGAAGAACGTATCGCCTGCGTGCGAAAATTTGTTGTATTGATGACCGAACAACGCGAGCAAATCGTTCGACTTTTGATGTGGGAAATTGGCAAATCCCGCACGGATTCCGAAAAAGAGTTCGACAGAACCATTGATTACATTAATGAGACCATCGAATCACTGAAAAAATTGGACCGCGAATCATCTCGTTTTACTTTTTCACAAAAGATTATTGCTCAGATTCGCCGCGCGCCTTTAGGAGTTGTTCTCTGTATGGGGCCTTACAATTATCCTTTAAATGAGACATTTACGACTTTAATTCCCGCGTTGATAATGGGTAATTGCGTTCTATTCAAACCGCCCAAGCTGGGTGTTTTATTGCACGCGCCACTCCTTCACGCTTTCCAAACCGCATTTCCGAAAGGAGTCATCAACACGGTTTACGGAAAGGGCGAAATTGTCATTACACCAATCATGAAAACCGGAAAAATTGATGTTTTTGCCTTTATCGGTTCCAGTCGCGTGGCAGATCATCTCAAAGCCCTACATCCGAAGCCGCACCGCATGAAATCGGTATTGGGTTTAGATGCCAAAAATCCCGCCATCATTCTGAAAGACACCGATTTAGAGAACGCTGCAAAAGAATGTATTTTGGGGGCTTTGTCATTTAACGGACAACGCTGCACCGCCATTAAAATCATTTTTGTACACGAATCCGCAGAAAAAAAGTTTTTGGAATTAATAAATGACGGCGTTGAAAAATTAAAAATCGGAAATCCCTGGGAAGAGGAGATTAACATTACACCTTTGCCGGAAAATGGCAAAGTGGAATACCTTCAGGGGTTGATTGAAGATGCACAACAAAAAGGTGCTAAAGTGCTGAATTACAATGGTGGGAA
>CAYYHC010000087.1:0-2963 GCA_964471715.1 uncultured Lentimicrobiaceae bacterium
CGAGGAGATAGTAGAGATGCACCAGCTCAAATATTATTTTAATGATTTTGCCCTGTTAAAAAATATTAAAAAGTTTGCTTTAATAAAAAAATAATGTATATTTGCAACTCAATTAATAACAATAAATACTCGTTTTTTTACGGGTCAAAACAAAAATAAAAATTTTAATGATTATGAAAAAAATAGAAGAAATTGCATTAGTTGATATGATTAGCGGTATCAACAAAACATCAACAGCATTAAATCCTTATGATGAAATACGCGTAAAGACCTATTTGCGTGCTCTGTATGCTAATAAACAATGCAAATTGGATATTTATGAAGTACAAACATTTTTAAAAAATAATAATGTAATGTCGGTTAAACAGATAATAAAATTTATAAATGAAAAAAATAAAGGAAAAATGCATCGTGGAATAGACCATAGTAAATTTGTTACGCCAGCTGCTTTAATGAAAAAATGGAGAATAAAGCAAGAAGAATCTGATGATTTTAATCGTGAGCAAATATTTGATAATATTGAAGATATTATTAAATCCGATTTCAAATATTGGAAAGTGGATAAACAAGGGAACATCGAATATAAAGGGAATGGAGGTGCTACAAGCATTGAATCAGACAGATTATTGGAATTTAATTGGCTAACTCACGAATTATCAAAAAAACGAACCACTAATCACGAAGCAGAAATAGAATTTTATCGAGTCTATTTAAAAGCATTATGTAATGCGGGTATTAAGACTATAACTCTTGATACTTCCGATATTAATAAACTTATTTAAAAAAAATAAAGTATCAATCATTATAAATAAATATTGCTGTCCGATAAAACATTTTTGATAGAAAAAGTAGGGGTGATTTCTTTTGCAGAAGTCAGCCCTATGTGTTATTTTTGCTTTTCCAGAAACAAATAAAATAACATTTGCAAAAGTACACATTTTATCGGACAGCAATATAAAATTATATATTTTCGAAAAGGCAAGTACAACACGAAATACACACTTTAGGTATATTTCCAAGAAAATTTCTGAAAAAATATAAAAGAGAGTGGGGATATCAAATAAAAGTGTATCTTTGCTGCCGATTCTATGGTGAAAGATTTAGCAATAAATCTTGAGAGGGAAACAGGTGAAAGTCCTGTACAGTGCCCGCTGCTGTAAGTTTCAAATGATGCTTTGGACATCCAAACGTCACTGTTGATTTTTCGATGGGAAGACGTCCAAAGTGAAACAAGTCAGAAAACCTGCCATATAATTAAAGTAGAAAAGCTTCGGGAAGTAGGCTTTAAAACAACGTCTTCAATGTGGCATTCGTTGGTATAATTTCTAACTCCCAAGCACAAAAAAGGAGAAATGAAATTATAATAATATGGTAACCAATAATTTACACTTGCATTTTAAACAATTATTTTGTGTCATAATGGCGTTTTTTGCGTTATTAGTTGTGAGTTGTCACAAGCCTGAAGATGACGAAATGTCCACGGATGTGCCCACCGCGCAAGAGGCCGGCGCACAAGGTGTTTATGTGCTCAACGAAGGACTGTTTCAAATGAATAACAGTACCATTTCTTACTACGATTTTACACAAAATCAATTGACAGAGGATTTCTTTCTGAATGTCAACCACCGCGGATTGGGCGATACCGGCAGCGATTTGAAAAAATATGGCGGAAAACTCTATTGTGTGGTCAATCTGTCAGAAGTAGTGGAAATTATGAATAGTGCCAATTGCCAATCAATTAAGCGGATTTTATTGTCGGGCAAACAACCCCGTCATATTGCGTTTGATGAGAATAAAGCTTACATAAGTTGTTTTAATGGTGAGATTATTCAGATCGATACCGCCACTTTGGAGATTACCGCTTCGTCTCACGCCGGCAGCAATCCGGACGGTATTTGCGTGGCTAATAGTAAGTTATATGTCGCTAATTCCGGCGGACTCAATTACCCTAATTATGGAAATACCGTTTCAGTATTTTCTCTTCCGAACCTTATTTTTGTCAAAAATATTCAGGTGGCTTTGAACCCGATGCGGTTGCAAAGCGACGAAGAAGGCGATGTTTATCTTGTCTCGAACGGCAACTACGAAGATGTGCCATTTACTTTTCAACGTATTGATTCACAATTGGATGAGGTGGTGCAAACGTTCTCTTTTCCGGTTACCAACTTTTGTATCAACGGTTCGCAAGCCTATCTTTATTCCTACAACTACAATACACAACAATCTTCTTTTAAAGTGATGAATGTCCATTCTGAAACCATTATTCAAGAGAATTTTATTACTGATGGAACCCAAATTGAAACACCATATGGGATTGCGGTTAATCCGAGCAATGGTGATGTTTATATTGCTGATGCTCATCAATATACGGTTAATGGCGATGTGTTTTGTTTCGGCAATGACGGGAAAAAGAAATTTTCTATCGAAGCGGGGATATGTCCTTCTGCTGTCGTTTTCAAAAACAATTAAATACATTATTCAACAAAATTAAAATATTATGAAAAAAATCTTATTATCTGTTCTATTATTGATTTGTTTTACAATCAATTATTCAAATGCTCAAAATGAAGATGCCGCCATTTCGGCAGACCAAATCGAATATTGGATTGGCGAAGGCGATAATGAAGTGATTTTTGCTGTTAATTGGTGTAGTCCGGAAACGGCTTTGGCGTGGGGTTATCGTTTCAGTACTGAAAGTGTTATTGTTTCGGACTTAATGAATGACATTGCAGCTGCCGACAGTCGTTTCTCTTTTGATGGCGGAGGTACTATCAACAATATTTATTATAATGATGATGAGTATTCGTTGTCGTTGTCCGGCTCTTATTTTATGTACAATATTAATGGTGCTTTGGCGGGATTAGGCTATGAATCACAAGAAGTGGTTAACGGAGATTTAATTAAATGGGGTGATGATGCTTGTGCAATTGTGGATTGGGAAAATTGGTCTTACACTTGGACTA
>CAYYHC010000087.1:2973-9524 GCA_964471715.1 uncultured Lentimicrobiaceae bacterium
TGTAATTCAGCCGGTTAGCAATCCAAATCCTGTTGTAATTGTCGATGCCGCCATTTCGGCAGACCAAATTGAATATTGGATTGGCGAAGGCGACAATGAAGTGATTTTTGCCGTGAATTGGTGTAGTCCCGAAGCGGCTTTGGCGTGGGGCTATCGTTTCAGTGCCGACAGCATATTAGTTTCCGATATGATGAATAATATTTCGGCTGCCGACAGTCGTTTTGCTTATGTGGGTGGAAACGGTTTTGTTAGCGACATTACTTACAATGACGAAAACCATAACTTGTCATTGACCGCCGGTTCTTATTTTATGTATAATGTCAATGGTTTAGGCGCAATGGTGGGCTACGATGCGAACTATGTTGTTGATGGTGATTTAGTTAAGTTTGGCGATGCGGCTTGTGGGACGGCGGATCCCAATTGGAATTATACGTGGACGACCGAAATACAACCCGTATCAACGCCCGATACGGTTCAAGATTTGTTTGACGGTATGGTGGGCGATGAGGATTGTCAAGCCATCTTTTGCCAAAATCCCGCTATTTTGGGTTGGGCGGCTACTTGCAACATTACAAGAGGTTTACAAGATATCACGACGCCCGATTTGTGGGCTTCTTACGGAACGGAAGCCGATGCAGTGGGTGCGGCAACCGAATCTACAATGGATGTCGTAAGTTTAGGCGATAGCGGCATTGCAGTTCTTACTTTTGACCAACCCATTACGAATGGGAACGGTTATGATTTTGCCGTTTTTGAAAATGCACTCAATGACACTTTCCTTGAATTGTCATTTGTCGAAGTAAGCTCTGATGGTGTTAATTATGTCCGTTTCCCCGCGATTTCCAATACGCCTACTGATGAACAAATTACCAATTCCGGTAGTATTAATGCAAGAAATATCAATAATTTGGCGGGAAAGCATCGCGTGGGTTGGGGAACACCATTCGATTTGGATGAATTGGCAGGCAACGATTTAGTTGATATTAATAACATTACACATATTAAATTAATTGACGTGATTGGCACGATTGACCCCTCGCACGCCTCACGCGACAGCCGAAATCAAATTATTAACGACCCTTATCCTACCAATTTCAACTCTTGCGGTTTTGATCTCGACGGTGTTGCCATCTTAAATGGCTGGCTTCCTAATGATATTCAGGAATATACAACGCACGCCAATGCCACAATGTCCGTTTTCCCCAATCCGTGCCATTCTGCGGTGACTTGTCAAGCCGTTACCGGCGAACTCGTGACACTCTACAACATGCAGGGAAGTGTGGTATATTCTCAAATTGCTGATAACGATAATGTTACAATAAATACTCAATTACTTCCTGACGGTGTCTATTTTGTAAAATGTGCCAATCAGACAGCTAAAATTATTAAACAATAAAAATGATCGGGCAAATTTTCGTAACGAAAATTTGCCCTTTTTCTCAAAGATGAAGCGATTTCTCTTTTTTTGCGGATTAATCAATTGCTTGTTGTGTGGCGTTGCACAAAGCGATTCCGTGTATTGTTTGCCCGGGGTTGACATCAGTACCATTCAGCCACGCAATGCGATGAGCACCACAGTACCTCTGCAAGTAATTGAGAAAAAGGATATTGACAAATTGCCTGCGATTCAAATTTCCGATGTTTTGAAACTATTTTCGGGGATCGTGATTAAGGATTACGGTGGGGTGGGGGGCATGAAAACGGTGGCAGCGCGCGGATTCGGTAGTCAACATACTGCCATTGCTTACGACGGTATTCTCGTAACTGATTGTCAGACAGGTCAGATAGACTTGTCTAAATTTTCATTAAGTAATGTGGCGCAAATGACACTCAATAGTGGTACCGATGACAATATTTTTCTTCCGGCGCGATTGTTTGCCTCTGCAAGTCTGATTCGTATTCAAACGTTGCGTCCGAAGTTTACCGCGCACAAACCCATTAATTTGGATGTCCGTTTTACCGGCGGTTCATTCGGGCTGTGGAATCCCTCCTTTTTAATGGAAAATCGTATTGCCAAAAAGAAAAATACAGATCAAACGCTTGTTTCTTCATCTTTGAATATCAATTATTTACAGTCTGATGGTCACTATCCGTTTACGATTTTTTACGGCAACGACCAAGATAGTACTTCGCAAGAAAAACGTACCAATTCCGATGTTAAAACGTTGGCAATTGAAGAAAATCTGTTTGTGGACTTTAACGAACATTCCCAATTGAATTTCAAATTTTACTATTATCAATCGGAGCGCGGTTTGCCCGGGGCAATTATTTTTTACAACACTTCGTCAAAACAGCGATTGTACGACCAAAACGCTTTTGGACAAATTCATTACGAAAACATTTTCAATACGCATTGGGCATATCAAATCAACGGAAAATTTAATTTTGGGCGGCAGCGTTATTATGATCCCGACTATCTGAATAGTGACGGTTTTATTGATAATTGCTACCTGCAACGGGAGTATTATTTGTCCAATACGGTGCGTTATGTTCCGCATCGTGTAATTGCTCTTTCGTTATCTAATGACTTGATTTACGGTAATATGAGTGCAAATTTGCGAGATTTTGTAGTACCGTCGCGGTTGCAATCGTTAACGGTTTTGTCGGCTTTTATCGACACCCGTTTTGTGGATGTCAGATTAGGAATTTTGCATACGGGCATATTAAATTGGGTAAAATTGGGAACTGCAGCGGAGAATGTCAGTCGTTTTTCGCCTTCTGCAGGAATTACGGTGAAGCCGCTGTTGAGCGAGGAGTTTCACATTCGACTTTTTTACAAAAATATATTTCGATTGCCGAGTTTCAACGACCTTTATTATCGGGAAGTGGGCAGCATTCATCTTAAACCGGAAGATACTCATCAGCTTGATGTTGGCGTAACGTATTCTAAATCAGCTCTTCAACGCAGAATTAATTTTTCAGTGGTAGTCGATGGCTACTACAATCGAGTCAAGGATAAGATTGTTGCTATTCCGAGCAAGAATTTGTTTGTATGGACAATGCTCAATTTCGGGGAGGTGGAAATTGCGGGAGTAGATGCCAATGTAACTTTTAATTATCAGATTATTAATGATTTAAAAATAGGTATGGGACTCAACTACTCTTTGCAGCAGGCGATTGACATTACAGATTCAAAGTCAAAGATTTATCTTCATCAAATTCCTTACACGCCATTGCATTCCGGTTCGTTAATGTTCTCTGTGCAAACGAGTTGGATCGATGTTTGCTATACTTTACTTGCTTCAGGGAAGCGTTACGCGTTGTTACAAAATGTACCGGCGAATGAATTAAAACCTTACTTTGACCATAGTTTGTCATTGAGCAAAGATTTCAACATTAAACAAAAAATTGTTTTAGGCGGCAAGATTGAGTTGTTGAATTTGGCGGACAAACATTACGAAATTATTCGGAATTATCCGATGCAGGGGCGCAGTTTTCGTTTGTCGATTCATTTAAAATGGTAGTTACAATTTTTTTAAAATTGGTGTTGATTTTGTAAAATGGTGTATCTTTGCAACTATTAAAAAAATGGATTATGGCAGATGGTTATTTGGAAAAACGTTACGATGAGATTTTAAGTTCGAACAAAGAAAAAGTGGTTGTGAAAAGAGTTTCCGTGGATTCTCTTTTAGAAAAGAACAGGAGTCATCGCGCTTATAATAAGGATGTTGTAGTTACGTATGAGATGTTGGAGCATATTATAGCGGTCAATACGAAAATACCGTCAGCAAGAAATCAACAAGTACTTCGTTTTAAAATCGTGACACGGGAGACGGGCGCGGGGGCTGTTTTATCGAACATTAAGTTGGGTGGCGCTTTGCCGGACTTGCATTTGCCTTTCCCCGGTACAGAACCTGAGGCGTTTATCATTATATGCAGCACAATTGAAGAAAACAGAATGGTGGACATTGACCTCGGCATTTCGTTGCAAAGTATGTTACTGAAGGCGGTGGAGATGAATTTAAACGGGATTGCTATTGGCGCATTTAATAAGGAAAATATTAAAAAAGAGTTCAATCTGCCTTACAATCCACTGTTGATTGTGGCAATTGGTCGAGGTACCGAATTGATTCGTTTGGTTTCGATAGACGAGAATGATAATCATGCTTATTATCGCAACAACGGAATCCATTTTGTTCCCAAGGTTAAGTTGAAAGACTTGATTTTAAAATAACACTTGTGTTAATGTCAAATTTGTAATTTTTTCTGATAGAGCCAATTAATCAATCGTTGTTTTTCTTGTAAAAAAGTACCAATAGCTCTTCCAAAAACAAAAAAATAATTTTACCTTTGCGCATCAAAATAAAAACATTTTTAAAATAGATATTATGGATTTAAAAGGAAGTAAAACAGAAGCTAACTTGCAGGCAGCATTTGCAGGCGAGTCGCAGGCACGTAACAAATACAGTTACTACGCCTCAAAAGCACGTAAAGAAGGTTACAATCAAATTGCAGATTTATTTGAAGAAACGGCAGGAAATGAAAAAGAGCATGCCAAAATATGGTTTAAATTGCTGCACAACGATGAAATGCCCGATACAATTGCCAATTTGAAAGATGCTGCGGAAGGCGAAAATTATGAATGGACGGACATGTATGCCGGTTTTGCCAAAGAAGCTCGCGAAGAAGGTTTTACAAAAATTGCCGCTCTTTTTGAAATGGTTGCCAAAATTGAAAAAGAACATGAAGAACGTTACCGTAAATTGTTGGCTAACATTGAGAACGGTATTGTATTTTCCCGTGATAAAGATATGATTTGGCAATGCGCCAATTGCGGTCACGTGGTAGTGGGCAAAAAAGCACCCGAAATCTGTGCCGTTTGCAAACACCCGCAATCCTATTTTATCATTAAAGCAGAAAATTATTAATAGATAGCTCATAATCTTATGGTTATCATGTGATTTTGAAGTTGTAATTATTTTTTACTTTTATTGTAAAAGATAAAAAAAATAGTTGTATTTTTGCGGCTTCAAAATCCAAGCGGATGTGGCGTAATTGGTAGCCGCGCTAGACTTAGGATCTAGTGCCGAGAGGCGTAGGAGTTCGAGTCTCCTCATCCGCACAAAAAAACAATCACAAATGAATGTGATTGTTTTTTTATAGACTGATTTTACCTTTTACGGTCGCTTTTTTCAATTTCTACTAAATGACATCAAATCCGATACGTTCGATTTTTTCAATATTATTAATTTGTTTAATCTTTTCGATTAAGTCATTCAGCGCTTTCACATTTTCAATATAAAGCATTACTTCTCCTTTAAAAACGCCGTTTTTCGTTGCAATATTGATAGAACGAATATTCAAGTTCAATTGTGAAGAAATAATATCAATTAATTTTTTAATGATTCCTTTTTGGTCAAAGCCTTCTATCTTAATTCCTGACAGGAATGCAATTTCCTGTTCTTTTCTCCATTTTGCCTTAATAATTCTGTTGCCAAATTTGGACATTTGCTCAATCGCATTGGGGCAGTCGGTTCTATGTACCACAATTTCTTCGTTAGTAATTTGAAAACCAACTACTTGGTCACCCGGAATCGGCTTGCAGCATGGTGCCGTAATATGTTTGATTTTTTCGGAAGAGGTATCATCCAACATAAAAATTTCCGGATTTTTCTCCAATTGTTCATCAATAAGATCATCTAACGATTGATTTTTGATTTTGCCGGACACAATTTGTTGAAATTTCTCTAATTCTTTATTTTTTTCATTAGAAATGATTTGAGCGACTTTCTTTTTCGATAATTTATTTTCAGCAATATAGTTCCAGAACTCAATCGGTGATTTGATTTTGGTTGCGGCTTGAATCATTCCGATGTTTTGTGGGGAAAACTCGAGATTTAATTCCTTGAAATAGTTTTCCAACAAGTGCATACCATCTTCGGAATATTTCTTTTGTTCCATTTTGATCGCCTCTTTAATCGATTCTTTCGCCTTTGAGGTTTTGACAAAGTCAAACCATTCGATCGTCGGTTTTTGATTTTTAGAGGTGATAATTTCGACCTGATCGCCATTCTTAAGCAGATAATTGCGAGGCACAATGTTGGAATTGACTTTGCCGCCCAAACACTTGTTACCCAAGTTGGAATGTAAATCGTAAGCAAAATCCAAGACTGTTGAGCCGGCGGTGAGTACGCGCATATCGCCTTTGGGAGTGAACACGTAAACCTCTTTCAAATCCAAATTGAGTTTAATCTCGTTCAAAAAGTCGAGGGCGTTGGTATCTTCGCTTTTCAGCACTTTTCTAATCTGTAAAAGCCATTCTTCCACTCTGTTATCGTACTCCTTCGGTGTTTTATCAGCTTCTTTGTACTTGTAATGGGCAGCAAAACCGCGTTCGGCAATTTCATCCATACGGCGGGAACGAATCTGTACTTCAATCCAGCGCCCGCTGTTGCTCATTACCGTCGTATGCAGCGCCTGATAGCCGTTTGACTTGGGCGTCGAAAGAAAATCTCGCACTCGGTCAGGTTTATTGTGTGGGTAGATGTTGGTTACAATTCTGTAAATATCCCAACACATCTTTATTTCGTTTTCGGGTTCCGCATCAAAAA
>CAYYHC010000088.1:0-9508 GCA_964471715.1 uncultured Lentimicrobiaceae bacterium
CCAAGTGGCTTTTTCCAAAAAGTCTGTCGTTTTTCTGACTCCCATTATTTGATTGGAAGAGGCGAAGTTAGAGGCTAAGCCGCCACCTTTTGAATCTTGAATCAAAACGAAGAAACCTAATGCTACGCTGGCGATAATAATTAAGATTACAAGTATTGTCATTTCTATTATTTTTTATTTAGTTTTTATTGTTTTTTATTTCACGAATTTGGGCTGCAAAGTAACAACTTTTTTCCGGAAAATGCAAGCACAATTTTTTATAAATTTTTATTGCTTTTCCGGGGTAGCCTTGTTCAAGGTAAAGTATTGCTAATGTTTCACTTACGAGTTCAGGATCTTCCACAATACTCTCTTTTCCGTAATTAATGGAGGCATCATGTTTCTCCGGATCGTACTTTATTTTGGGGGCATTATTGCTAAATTTTTCAATTAATTCATCAATTATCTCCTCCTTTTCGGGACATTCCAAAGTAGAATGATGAGACGCAGCATTGCGGTCAGAGGGAGCACTATTTTCTAACGATTTTTCACTTATGGCAGTTTCAATTGGCAACGAAATTTCTTTTTCTTCAATAATTTCATTGGCATTAAAAAAACTAAACCGAGCAAATTTTTGTCTGTTTAAAATGTACAACAACCATTTTGACTTACTTTTCTGGTATTCATCAGGTTGCACTTCTTGAAGCATCTTTGCATAAAAAAAGGCAACATACGACGAAGCCGGATATTTTTCACAGGCATCCTTAAGGCGAGCCAAATTACTATCGTTAGCGGTTACAAAAATATCGTTCATATAATATTGTATTACCAATTTACAAAAGCCTTATTAAAAATATCTTCGGTCAAGGCTTCATTTATTTCGCTCACCAAATTACCTTCAATAGCCGTAAAATTCTGACTACTTGAATAATCTACATAACGTGAGAATGATTGTTCAAAATTTTTAGTTTCGTCGAATCGGTTTTTAAAGCGGACATTGACCGTAATGGTCAAGCGGTTCATTGCGGCGGTTTCATCGCCCTGAATAGCCACCGGATTAATGGAATAGCCGGATATTTCGCCTTCCAAAGAGTAATCGCCATTTTGCGTATTGATGATAGTTAGCGGAGTTTGTCCCTGAATTTTATCTTTCAGTGCGTTGGTAAAATCCTGACTTAGAATCGGATTCACCAATGTCGCGTTATTGCGGAAAGTCTGTACATAGACGGTTTTGGCGCGCGGATCAACATCGCCGCCGGTAAGAGAAACCGTCATCCGGCAACTGCCCAACAGCAACAAAAGTAGCCCTAAAACACTGACTTTTATACTTTTACAAGTCATATTCTTTAATTTTTCTATATAAAGTGCGTTCCGATATTCCCAGCTCATTGGCAGCCTTTTTGCGATTCATTTTATATTTTTCCAAGGCTTTTTTTATCAATTCTTTTTCCGTATTGATTAATGAATAATCGTCATCCAAAACGACAGTATCATCTATGTGATTTTCGGTCTCATCTTCATGAATCGGATGAATAGACTGTGTATCAATGATATGATATTCCGTTTTAGGAGAATCGTGAGAAGGAATAGAGATGGAATGATGGTCTTTATGTTTGATATCAGAGAAATCGTCGTGATCCAAAATATTATTAACCAATGTTTTCAGGTCGTTGACTTCTCTTTTTAAATCGTATAAAAACTTATATATCAGTTCCCTTTCGAATTGTTCATTTTTATCATGTTCGCTATTATTGATCAAAACGGGTAAGTTTCGTTGTGCGCGTTCGGTATCAATATATTTTTGCAATATTTCGGAGGTAATAATACGTTCTGTTTCAACGACGGAAATATTTTCCACAACGTGTTTGAGTTGTCGGATATTTCCGGGCCAGTAGAATTTTTTCAGGATTTCGGTTGCTTCTTCGGTCAAAGAAATTTGCGGGAAGCGATATTTTTCTGCGAAATCGGTTGCAAATTTGATAAACAGCAGCGGAATATCTTCTTTTCTTTCGCGCAGGGCAGGAATGTGAATCGGAACGGTATTTAAGCGATAGAACAGATCTTCTCTGAATTTGCCGTTGGCAATGCGGGCGGGCATATTTGCATTGGTAGCTGCCACCACGCGAACTTGCGTTTTGAGAGGTTTCGAAGCCCCCACCCGCATAAATTCGCCGGATTCGAGCACGCGCAGAAGTCGAACTTGCGTAGATGAAGGCAAATCGCCCACCTCATCTAAAAAAATGGTTCCGCCGTCAGCCACTTCAAAATAACCTTTTCTCATTTCGGTGGCATTGGTGAAAGCACCTTTTTCATGACCGAATAATTCGGAATCAATCGTTCCTTCGGGAATTGCCCCACAATTAACTGCAATAAAATTGCCATGTTTGCAACGACTATTCTCGTGAATTATCTTTGCAAAATTCTCTTTCCCCACGCCACTTTCGCCGGTAATTAGTACCGACAAATCCGTAGTAGCTACTTGTACTGCCACACTGATAGCCCTATCCAATGTTGCATCGTGACCGACTATTCCAAAACGTTGTTTAATTGCAATTACATCATCCATTATTACTGTAAAATGATAGGCTGCAAAAATACAAAAATAAGTTCAAATAATTACAAATCTTAATAAATGTTAAGAATATTTATCAAAAAAAGTTTTTTTACTATTTTTGCAGCGTAAAAAAAATTAGATATACTCAAAATTAATATTTATGGCAACTACTGCAGATTTTAAAAACGGACTATGTATAGATTACAACAACGAGCTGTGGTCAATCGTTGAATTTCAACATGTTAAACCGGGAAAAGGTCCTGCTTTTGTAAGAACAAGACTTCGCAACTTACGTACGGGACGAGTGTTGGATAACACTTTTACTGCCGGTGTCAAGATAGATTTGGCAAGAGTTGAGCGCCGTCCATACCAATTTTTGTATAAAGAAGGGGATTCTACATACAATTTTATGCATACAGAGACTTATGAACAATTGGCAATTGAAGAAAATTTGATTAATAATCCGGGGCTTTTGAAAGAAGGTCAGAATGTAGAAATTATGTATCATGCTGATACAGACACACCTCTCACTTGCGAATTGCCGCCGTTTGTTGTGTTGGAGGTTACCTATACCGAACCGGGTGTAAAAGGTGATACGGCTACCAATGCAGCCAAAAGAGCTGTTGTAGAAACCGGTGCAGAGGTTTTTGTTCCTCTTTTCATTGAAACCGGCGAAATTATTAAAGTAGATACCCGCACCAACAAATATGCGGAAAGAGTAAAAGAATAGAATGATTTTTAAAGCTCCATTAACCATAGATAAAATACTAAGCATCCTTCAAAATGATGTTATAGTAAAAGGAGATAAGAGTGCTGTCGTTACCGGCATTAATGAGATTCATTCCATCGTAAAAGGCGACATTTCTTTTGTTGACCATCCGAAGTATTATGAAAGAATGCTGAAGAGCGATGTATCCGTAATATTAATTGACAAAGAAATTGATTTTCCGGAAGGTAAAACACTTCTCATCACCAAAGACCCATTGCACGCTTATTTAAAGCTTGTTAACCACTTCGTTCAATTTCATCCACAAGACACCCCCATTCATCCATCTGCTCAAATTGGAACAGGCACCATAATTCAGCCTTGCACTTTTATCGGAGAGAATGTAGTCATTGGTAAAAATTGTTTAATCCACTCTAATGTAAGCATTTACGCTGATTCTGTAATCGGAGATAATGTCGTTATCCATTCCGGAAGTGTTATTGGAGCCGATGCTTGCTATTTTCAAAAACGCGACGACGGTTGGCTCAAATTGACCTCTTGCGGTCGTACAGTCATTGGCAACGATGTTGAAATTGGTTGTTGCGTCACCATCGACAGGGGCGTTTCCGGTGATACTTACGTAGGTGATGGTTGCAAGTTTGACAATTTGGTTCAAGTTGGACATGACACCTCTTTGGGCAATCATTGTTTGTTTGGGGCACAGTCTGCCATTGCCGGCTGTTCTCATTTGGAAGATGGTTGTACGATTTGGGCAAAAGCCGTTGTCAACAAAGACCTTTTTGTTGCCAAAAATACCACATTATTGGCTTGTTCCGGCATTGATAAAAGTGTTACGGATGAAGGTACCGTTTTGTTTGGTGCTCCGGCTTACGATGCCCGCAAAAAATGGCGTGAAATGGCTTGCAGCAAAATGCTTCCCGACCTTTTCGATGAATTTAAAAAATTGAAACAAGAGGTTGCCGAATTGCGAAAACAGCAAAATAATTAATCCTCAATATAATGCCGCTTTAATGCGGCATTTTTGTTATACTGCGTTGGTCTATAAAATGTTGTAAATCTTCTTTATATGATGCACTTACGGGAATAACTACCCCACCTTCCAACACAAGTTCCATCCGTCGAAAAGATTCTATTCGGTCTAACGCAACAACATAGGAACGGTGCACCCGCATAAAACGATTCGCAGGTAAAGCCTCCAGAATAAGCTTAATACTCAAAAAAGGCATTAACGGCTTTTCTTTCAAAAGATGAATCCGAATATATTCGCTCATCCCTTCTATATACAATATATTATCAAAAAATACTCTCACATTTTGATTGCCGGAACGAATAAAGATATATGCCTCCGGCGTTGTCATAACATCTTTATTTTCAAGACGTTTCCACTCATAATACTGTTTTACCTTTAAGGCGACTTTCAAAAAATCCTGATAGCTGTAGGGTTTGAGCAAGTAATCGATAGCATCCAAACGATAACTATCTATTGCATACTCCTCATAAGCAGTGGAAAAAACAATGAGCGGCGGATTGACTAATGAACGGACAAATTGCAAACCATCGCAGTCCGGCATATTAATATCCGTAATGATTAAATCAACTTGTTCATTATTAATTATTTGTAATGCCTCCATGGCACTATGACAGGGCGAAATCAAATTTAAAAAAGGCGTTTTTTTAATATAAGATTCCAACTGTTTCAATGCCAACGGCTCATCATCAATCGCTATACAATTAATCATACGACAGGGATTTTAAGTTCAACCCGGTATTCATTGGCCGTGTCATTAATGGTGTAATAATATCTGTTTGGATATATAATATCCAAACGTTTTTTATTAATATCCAAACCATAGCCGCTTTCTTTTTTGTCTTCACCGGTGGAACGCGGATTACTATTTCTTACATCACAAACCACATAGTCATCAATGATTGCAATTTCGCAATAAATAAATGAGTTATCCATATATGAAATGCCATGTTTAAAACTATTTTCCACCAAATTGATAAATAATGCCGGTGGAATAAGTATGGTTGGAATTGTTTCGGGAAAAATGAACGTAATTTCCACTTTGGCGATGTAACGTTTGCGCATCAATTCAAAATAATTCTGCAAAAAATCAATTTCTTTGTATAATTCCACCTTTTCATGATTGCTGTCATAGAGCATGTAACGCATCATTTTCGACAAAATACGAACAGAATCTTGCGCTGCTTTTCCGTCAATATCAATTAATGCGTGAATATTGTTGAGCGTATTCATTAAAAAATGAGGATTTAATTGATATCTGAACAGTTTTAGTTCCGCTTCGGCTTTTAATTTTTCCAGTTCTTTTTTTTCGTTTTCAGTTTTAATCATTTTAAAAATGAAACTTTTAGCGGTAAAAAAAGCGAAGACAAAAAAGCCGATGAGCAACGAAATAAAGAAAGGCGGCTGCGGGCGAGAGTGCGGAGGATGATTCGGCTTTATCTCATCATCATTTTTTAAATTAGAGAGAATTTGTGAACCATTATAATTCTTATTATCAATCATATAAACTAAATCCTTTTGTTCACGTTCCCCTAAAAAAAGTAATTGAGGTTTGCCATCAGGCTCAAAATTTCTACCTACATGGGAAACGGGGAATATCGGAGACACAAGGTACGCCCACAAAGAGATTATCACCACAACGACTACCCCTGAAAGGGCAAGAAATTTCCCTAATTTATTATCTTTTAAATATTTAGGAAACAACCAACATCCAATACAAGTGTAAATACATAGAAAAGGTACTACACGTAGAGCACCTGTCCAATCAAAAAACCAACGATTGGTTTCACGGTCTTCTTCTACAATGCAAAAGACGAAAGCAATGAGCCAAAAACAGACTGTAATCAGCGCAGACAAATAAAATTGAAGATTCCGTTTATTCTTCATTTAGTGTTTAAACTTATACAAAACGCACAAATAATAAACATTCGCAGGATTTTTTACCTGGATTTCATTATCGGCACGCAAGAAAATGTCAATTGAATTATTCTTGTCAAAACGATAACTAACACCCGCAATAGTGCGAAAAGCATCCACAAAATGGGCTTCTTTTTGATACAAACGAAGGAAAAACTCTGCTGAAGCATAAATCTTCACCGGTTTACCAAAAAAATCGTAGGATAATTCCAATTTATTGCGCAAATAAATTTTGGGATTAAAACGATGGTCTTGGCAACACTCTTCATACATGGTGACTTGTCCTCTCACGCGATAACTTATTTTAAATTGTTTGATTTTTTCGGTATAGGTCAGTGCGAGATTAAATCTACCGCGATTTTCAAAAAAGGTCATTTCATTTTTCAATAAATAATCGATAGAAGCGGCTGCTTTGAGTCTGTTTTTTAAAAATGTATAATCAAATCCGTTGGATACTTTTAAACGATCAAAAGAGGTGAAATTTTCGTCGAAACGCGCCTCACTTTCCAATGAATAATTCCAGGCATCGTTGATTTCTTTCGTATAATTAACACCTAAAAGTGCTCCAAAATCAGTAGTTTGCGCGAAAGACAGGAACGGGAATGAAGCAACCATTACTAAGATGAGCAGTATTTTTCGATGTTTTTTTTGCATAATAATCATTTAGAGAATTTCTAAAACGTTTTTGAGCAATCAATTATTTTATCAACACTTATATTCTACTTGGCATAATCTTTGTACTTCACCATTGTATCAATCGTATTAATCTCGTTATCAATAGGTTCATAATAAACTTTTATATAAGCGACATCTCGTAAAAAATCAATATGTCCCACTTCAAATCGAAGAACATGAAGTCCGGTTCGTTCTTCCAAATCTTGAAGCAATTCGGATTCGCGTCCATGTTTTATCAGGTCAATTTTATCATATAAAATGATTTTAGCAGCGCGGTGTTTCAGGGCTTTGTTTCCGTCAAAAATCCACACCACAACAATAAATAAAACGTTGATTACTAATAAATTGACATAACCATGTGTCATAGCCAATCCATTGATAACGGAGATTCCGATTGTAACAAAAAGATAGGTCATTTCTCGAATGGGCACCGTTTCGGTACGATACCGTATCATTCCAAAGATGGCGAACAATCCCAAGGCAAAACCCATTGCAAGATTGACATTATTCAGCAAAAACATCAACAAAAAAACAGTAACACTGAATAAAATAAAAGTGAAATAGTAATCTTTTCTTTTACTTTTACGATAGTAGAAAAAGTGAACAATAATCCAACATACCAGCAAGTTAAAAGCAAAAAGAATTAAAAGTGAGCGCAGACTGTCAACTTGAATCAATGGGACTCCCAAAACGTCGTTTTGCGAAGCGACTTCTTCCAATTCTGCCCCGCCGAACTCACGAGCGATATCGGGGTCAAAGTTTTGTTGCAATTTAAAAATATTATTCATAAGTATTTAATTTACAAGTATCTATTAATTTATTAATGTAACGTATTTTTTTCTTGTATCTATTATGTTTTGCATTTGGATTGGTCAATACGGTTCCCAAACAGTACTTGCTGATTCTGCAAACCGGAATACGCATGGAGAGTAGTACCTGTTTAAAATAGGATTGGCAAAATCCGTCTTGTTTTAATTCAACAACGACTAATTCAGGAAGTTGATAGGAAATTTTTGTATTTTGATTCACAAAATTCAAATTACAATCTATCGTCAAACGTTCTGTTTTTTTTTCATTTACCAAAGTAATTCTTTCGAATTGATTTTGCACCTGCGGCATCAATAAACAGGCATCGATTTTCAAATAACGGCGAATAAAATCTACAATAGGGTCATAGGATAAAATTTGATTGCACTGTTCTACTTCGATTTCTATTCGTTTCTTTTTGGTCCTTTTTTTATTATTTTTGTTTTTAATTTCGCAAAAAGCATCTTGAGAATCACAATAAATTCGGGTTCGTATTTTTTGGCGATTCAATTTTCCGTCTTGATGCGCCAAATACATCTGCACATCGGCAGTATCGTAATAAAGCGTTTGATAATTGGCAATGTATTTACCGTTAATCTCTTGAACAAAATAATTGTGTTGGAGTTGTTTGAGTATTTCCGGTAGTCGGTCAATAGTGGTTAAATATTTTGTATCCACGCGATTCATCAACTTCACCGCTTTCATTTCACTCAACGAAATCGGACGAAACTGACATAACACATTATATACGGATTGTAACATTATATAGACCAACTATTTAGAAAAAAAGTATTCAAATTCTTTGGTGGTTTCAAGTTTCCCGCTTGGAAGATAGTTATATTGTTTTTTCTTGCTCCCATCGGAATAATACTCAAACTTGCGAATGCGGACCACTTTATTTCTTCCGTCATATTCTACCTCTTTAATACATTTCCCGGCAGAATTATATTCATACGTAACTCTACTTTTCTGCCCATAATTGGCGTATTCAATTTCCTCAATTTTATAACCTTGAGCATCATATTTTGTAAGATGGTCTAAAAAGCGGGTTTTGGTAGTAGCACTTGTATTCCACTCTTTAACAATCAAATTTTTGCGTTTTTCACGTTTATCCTCTTGAGTTTGTGCGGAAGAAGAGAGAAAAGAAACTATTAAAATAGTACTTAGAGCAATTAGTCTTAACTTCATTTTAAACATTAATGGTTACAGTAAATAAATCCAAATTATAAACAATGCCGGCATCTTCCACAACAATAATTTGAGATATTGTGCTTGGCACTTCATTACTATCTTCCGTAACGGTAAATACTTCATACGTTCCGGGAAGTAATTCCTGAAAATAGTAATAGCCGTCAATACCTACTCTCACATCATCAAAGTGATAAGGTTCGCCCACTTTACGAATATAAACACGATGTTCATAAGCCCAACCGGAGCCGCGATTTTCTCCATTATGAATATAATTCGCCCATACTTGACCTTTTATCATAGAAGTACCGAACGCTTTTCCTTCGTGTATGTAAATTGTAGGAACGGTGACGGTGCCATTATCTGAGAGTTCAACAGTTTGCGAAACAGCAATCGATTCATCTGCAGTTTTTGTAAATTTTGTGCCAATATAGAATAGGCAAAAATGGTATAATTCCCATTTTTCAAATACTTAAAACGATAATGTCCGTTTTCATCGGTTTCTACATCGTCACCATAAAAAGTGTCATCGCCATAGACAATAAAAACGTCCACTTTGGCTGCAACAACGGTATCGGTTCCCAAGTTATAGTCATCATTCGGGTGCAGTACCAAAACAATATTTCCCTCAATC
>CAYYHC010000089.1:0-9366 GCA_964471715.1 uncultured Lentimicrobiaceae bacterium
ACTGTAGTGCTACCGTTACACCATTGGTCATCGCTATTTGAGGTCACAAAAATACTATTTTTTTTAAATTCTGTTCTTGTTTTCTCAAAATTTTTTCTCAAATTATTTATATACTGATAATCAGTAATTTACATTTACAAAGAGGACTTTTTTATTCGTCTGATACTCCATTTTGTATGGATGATTACGGGTTTTGCTCTCTTTTTTTGAAAAAATATTCTGATTTTTCGCAAAAAACGCTTATCTCACCAATATAATTTGCCCTTTCAATACATGTTTTTCGTTGAGCGGATCACGATAAGTAATCACATAAAAATAGGCACCGTGTGGCAATCGTTTACCATCTGCTGTCCCATCCCAGCCATCGGTGATGGAATTGCTTTTAAAGAGTATTCTACTTGCCGGATCAAAAACAATACACTCGTAATTGGTGATTCCCATCGGGGCATGTACTAAAAATTCGTCATTCAGTCCATCGGCATTGGGGGTGAACGCAGTCGGCACAAATAAGTCACAATCAAATACATCCACTCTCATATTAATCAAAGTATCTTTGCTTTCGAACGTGGTAACCTCAACATACAACATCATTGGATCATCGGGATAAACGGCAATCGTCGGCTCGGTGGAACCGGTACTCCAACGTACTTTTGCAGCATTTTCTACATATAATACCACTTCCGAATTTCTACAAACCGAAGTGTCTCTACTATATTTTAAAATCCCCACTTTTGTTTTTTGTGTATTCAATTCATCCGAAGGATTCGAAATTGATTGAGATTGAACTTCTTGTATCTCGGGCGCATTTTCGGGCTGTGGTTCTTCATCTTTAAGCGAAACAGGAACAGATGGCACCACAGGGTACTTATTTACGGATGGCTTCAAACTTTCAACTGATGGAACGGGTAATTGAGACTCGGCAATTATACTATTATTGGCTTCATCTTCATTCTGCACCTCCTTATTTGAACTTACAAGGTTGGTTTGAGACTCTTTGGGAGATGAATAAGAGAAAAGTTTGTCAACCGAACCGGTTGAATTATTGGAAGATACATGTGGGGTAACGACAGTTGCGTTGGTGTCAACGGGAGCAATTGACGACATTTTTTCGGTTTGAGCAACAGGTTTCGGTGCATTTTCTGTATTATCAGACGTAAAAATCTGAATAGCAGCAATTACGACGACGGCAACTATGGCAACAGAGATCCCTGCATAAGTAGATATTTTGCGAAGTTGTTGCTTCTTATTATACTTTTGTAACGTGGGATCTTTTTGAATTTGATCCCATAAATTTTCGGGTGGCGTTGATTGGTAATCGGTCAACTTCTCCCTATATAGCTCTCCGATTTCTTTTTCTTTCATTTTTCCGTATTATTTTTTTCTATGTAATCTTTTAATTCTATGCCCAAGTAGGTTTCAATCTTTTTTTTCAATGAACGCTTGGCTTTAAACAACTGCGAACGCACGGTGCTGTAAGTGCCGCCGGTCATCTTAGAAATTTCAAGATGAGAATATCCGTCAATTTCGTAGAGATTGAAAATAGTGCGATAACCATCGGGCAACTCATTAATGAATTGAAGCAAAACGGCTTCCGACAAAAAATCGTTTTCCTTGATGCGCACGTCCGTAATCATGCCTTGCAACTCATCAACATCAACGGAATAACCCGTTTTTACCTTTTGATAATAGGCGTTGATAGCCGTATTGACAGTTATTCGCTTTACCCAAGCTTCCAAAGAACCTGTTCCTTCGTAAGTTCCAATGTTAGTGAATATCTTTACAAATGAATCGTGCATAATATCCTCGGCATCTTCTTTATTTCGTGCATACCGCATGCAAACACCCATCAAGACAGCAGAAAACTTATGGTATAATATTTCCTGATAACGCGGGTTCCCCTCTTTACATTTGCGTACTAATTCACTTTCACTAATCATTAGAAGTTAACGCTTTTTAATCTGACAATAAATACATTAAAATGTTGCCCTTGATAATTACCGAATACATTATTGGTCGTCTGCATACGAGTTGTTGTAGGGCGCAAAAATACGATATTTTATTGTGGTATAAAACAGTCAAAAAAAAATATTGAACTCTTTTTAAAAACTCGATTATCCCTATTCATTCCATAAAAATAAAAAATGAAGAAAAAAATCAAACTCGTCCCTTAGGGCATACAATATTATTATCTACCTTTGCACCGAAAATCAAACATCAAATGGAACATTCTATCAAACTTAAAATCGGAGAGTTTTCGCGGTTGACTCAGGTTACGGTTAAAACGTTGCGTCACTACGAAGAAATTGAATTACTAATTCCCTTTGAAATAGATGATTACACAGGATATCGTTATTACAATGTGGCTCAAATGCAAACGATGAATTCTATTCTTTATTTAAAAAAGTTAGGTTTTTCTTTAGATGAAGTAAAAGGATTGTTAGACAGCACCTATTCAACGCCAACGCTTTCAATGATTCGGGAGAAATTGATGATCTGCAGAACCGAAATCAAAGCATTGCAAGAACGAAAAGCAGAATTACTGAAATTACAAAAACACTTAATCAATATTAAAACAATGGAAAATTTTCAAGTCAAATCATTACCGGCAATCATTGTCGCATCACACAGAGAAATCATCAAAAGTTATCAAGAATTGTTTAATCTATGTCCCAACGTGATAGGTCCCGAAATGGCACGTTTAGGCTGCGAGTGCACCGACCCGGGCTATTGTTATACCATCGACCATAATCAGGAACATTGCGAAAGCGATATTGATATTGAATATTGTGAGCAAGTACGCGAAAAAAAGGAAGATTCTGCATTGGTGCAGTTTAAAGATATTCCTGCGGTAGAGCACGCCTTATGTTACAAACATTACGGTTCTTACGAAACTTTTTCGGAATCTTGGGCAAAAATATATGCATATCTGGAAGAAAAAGGGTATCAAATTGCAGATTGCCCCCGTTTTTGCTACATTGATGGTATTTGGAACAAAGATGATGAGAACGAATGGCTGACCGAAATTCAGGTTCCACTCCAACAAATATAATATAGTAACCGCTATTGCGCAAAATTTTGCTACAAAATCGGGCAATGGACAGTCGTTCATAATGCATTTCATCATAATTTTGTAAAAAGAAATGCAACAGATCGTTTGTTTAAAAAATTTTATTATTTTTGTGACTTCATTTTTTAATGTAAAAATTTGATTGATTATGAAAATATTCCGTATTCTTTTTATCATTGCAGCGTTACAAATCGCCTGCAGCGTAAGTAGTTCATTAAAAGCGCAAAAGCTCAAAATTGATGATGTACCCGGTGCTATTTTGCAGTCTTTTGCCGCCGAATATCCGAGCGCAAAACCATCTGATTGGACATTAAACAAAGATACCTACGTAGCGACGTTTAAAGATGAGGGCTCCGAAGGATCGGCTTATTTTAAAAACGATGGTACTTGGTTAAAAACCACTTACAGTATTCCTAAGTCCGAAATTCCATCAAGTATTATGGACTATGTGACCAAAAATTATCCGAATTATGAGATTTCGGTTTGTAATTTACAAGAATTACCCAATGTAAGAACACATTACTATCTTGAAGTCCGTTTTCCGGAAGTAGGTTCAAAAGATCTTCCTTCCGTACTTACTTTCAATTACATAGGCGAACTTTTAAAACGTGAAGATCCTGCCGGCTTTGTATTGAGAACCGATAAACCTGCCACCACACCCGCCCCTGCCGAAAAACCTACCAAACCCACCAAAGAACCTGCTAAAGAACCAACCACCTCAAAAGACAACGAAGTAGCCGCCCAGGAATCTAAACCGGCACCGGCAAAAGAGGCAAAAAAAGAAGATAAAGGCAAAAAAGACAAGAAAAAAGACGCAGAAGGTCCTGTTGACCCTTGGGCTAAATACTCCGTTAAAGAAAGTACCGTGCCCGCTATTGTTGCTAAAATGCTCAAGAAAAAAGCACCTAAAACTACCGATTTGAAGTGGTTTTTAATCGGTGAAACCTATATCGCCAAATGTTTGGTACGCGAATTGCCTACCGAAGTTTATATTTCCAAAAAAGGCGCTTGGAAAAAAACTATCGCCTATATGCTCGAAGAACGCGTCAGCAGCGTTTTCAAAAAACACTTAGACACCTATTATAAAGGCTACAAATTTAATAAAGCCTATACCGAAACCCGCGCCGACAAGCAAAATACCGTTTATGTAGAATTTTATGAAAAGAAAAATTGGAAAAAGAAAATTCCGACCGGCGTGTTGTTCAATTACAAAACCCGTAAATTGATCCGTACCGTAAATCCTAACTTTGAGACTTTTGAAGATCCTGATTTATTTGTCAATACGGAACCTAAAGCCGAAGACTTGGAAGTTGCTGTTGAGGAATTGCCGGAAGAAGTAAGATCTTATGTTTCTTCTAATTACCCCTCTTACCAATATCGCGATTATAGTACTGAAACCGACCCCGATTTAGGTGATATTTATCGCGTCGAAATTGAATCTACCGGCACAAGTTATATCGTGCTTTACTTCGATAATAACGGAAAATTCCTCAAAAAAGAGATGGAAGACGGCATCGAAACCGTTAAATCCTACGGTGATTATGAAGAAATTCAAGTTCCTGAAAAGGTAATTAACGCATTTAAAGCAAGATACCCGCGCGTTGAAAATCCGGTTTGGGATGAAGACCTTAACGAAAATTTCAATGTTCAATTCACGGGAACTCGCGGAAAAGAAATGTGCATCATCAACCGCGAAGGTGTCATCTTGGAAGTGCTTTACTTCTTGGAAATCGACAAAGTAATTCCCGAAATAGAAAAATATTTAAACGACAATTTTAAAGGTGCCGATGTGCTTCAATACTTCTCGGTAAAAAAAGATAACAAGAATTACTACAAATTGGTGATTATGCCGAAAAAATCAAAATATGCCAAATATTTGTGGTTCTCTGCTACCGGTGCTTTTGAAATGGAAGAGAAATAATATAAAAAATGGCATATATTGAAATAAAAGTAGTCTTTTCGGAGTCGGAACCTTGGAAAGACCTGTTTACATCACTTTTAGGTGATGCAGGATGTGATAGTTTTATGGATGGCGATGATGAAAATACGCTTCTTTGTTACATCAAAAAGAATATTTACGATGAGTCCGTCATCCGCGATATTTTGCAAAATCATTCCTATAATGTTACTATTCAATATACTACGCAACAAATTGAAGAGCAAAATTGGAATGCGGTTTGGGAATCCAATTTCACACCTGTGCTCATTGCAGAACAATGTTACGTGCGCGCCCCTTTTCACGCGCCACGTCCGGATGCCAAATATGAAATTCTGATTGAACCGAAAATGTCCTTCGGAACCGCGCATCACGAAACCACTTCGTTGATGATAGAGTATTTGTTGGAAGAACCGCTCAACGGAAAATCCGTGTTGGACATGGGCGCGGGCACCGGAATTTTGGCCATTTTAGCTCACAAAAAAGGAGCCACGCCGATTACCGCCATCGACAATGACGAATGGGCTTACCATAACAATATCGAAAACAACGAACGCAACAACACCACCGACATTATAGTAAAATTAGGCGACGCCCTTTCCATTGGCGATGCGCAATTTGAGGTCATCATAGCCAACATCAACCGCAATATTCTACTGAATGATATGCCCTATTACACGAAATCGTTAAAACCGAACGGCACCATTTTCTTCAGCGGCTTTTACGAAGGTCACGACTTGGACGCCATTAAGGAAAAAGCACAATCGCTGGGACTCACTTTCCACTCCTACAAAGTGAAAAATAGGTGGGTCGCCGCAAAATTCATTCAAGAATAATCCAATTTTGAATATTACACACTTTTTGGGATAGTATCCGCTACTCACGCATTTCCTTGCGCTGCGCGCCTGGAAATGCTAATCGCGAACGCAACGCACGGAAAGACCATAATCATCAAAGCCACCTGAAGAACTCAAATACGTGGCAAAGTAATTTAATCCCGCACCACCACTGCTTTCACCATATTTTGTACAACTCCAAAATTGAGAGTATAAACCGCTTCCCAATAAGCCGTGTTCTTCTCCCGTAAAGTATCCTGCCGGTGGAGCGGAAAAGCCGGTGGAATTATTTGCCGCCTGATTGTTCCCCGGAGAAAAATCGCTGTTGTCTTCATGCCATCCATAAGTGGATGCAAGAGATTTTGCGATATTTTTGTAATCGTTTGCCAATCTATATTTCGACTGGCTGCCCACATAATCCCCTAATTGACTCCACTCCGCAGCGCTCGGAATATGCCAACCGTTCGGACAGATGCCCTGAATCCCGCTGGGATTAGCATACGTTGGTTCCGAGTTACCCATCAGTGCCTTCCAATTGTACAGACAGCCGTAATAGTCCATGGTAGCGGGGTCATTGTCAGGGTAGTAACGGTAGGCGGTATATTTGCTGGCATAATTTCCTCCGATTGGAATGTAGGTGCCGTTAGCATGCCGGGTCGTACGCAAATTTTCCGCCATCCAGCACTGTGCACCCAATTTAACGGTCTTATAGGTGTTGCCGTCAACATCTGTTACGGGCGGGCAGTCCTGCATATTGACATTGTTGCCGGCGCCGCTTGCATTTGAAGAATTACTATGGCTGCCGGAAAGATCTCGCACACAGCGAACGGAAAAGCCGCCCCCTTTATCGAAAGCGATGACCCCCATATACGAATGATAAGAGTCGAGTTGGTTGCAGTGGGCATAAGAAGCGTCTTTCTCTGTAGCACACCAAAAAGAAGTCAAATAACCGGAAAGTAAATAATCCCCATTACTAAAAACTCCTGCAGGCACTGCTGAAAACCCCGTGGCATTATTGGTCTCGGGATTGTCGTTCGGTGAATTTTCTACATATTCACCATCTGTAGCCCAATAAAGCTTGGAAGCGAGCGCTTTCGCGGCAACTTGGGCATTACCACTCGACACCTCAATAGCATAGTCGTAGAGAGAAAACCATTCCTGAGCACTCGGCACATGCCAACCCTTCGGACAGATGCCCTGAACACCACTGGGATTGTTTTTTGAAGAAGTCGCACTCCGCATCACCGCCTTCCAATTGTATAGATATCCGAAATACTTCTCTGTACCTTCCATACCAAGTGGAGAATAGCGGTAGGCAATATCAAGACTGCTTTTATCCCCCAAAAAGACAGCCGTACCGTCGGAATATCGGGTCGCGCGCAAATTTTCCGCCATCCAGCATTGGGCTCCCATTTCAACGGTTTTATAGGTGTTGCCGTCAATGTCGGTAATAGAAGATGGACAATCTTGCGCATGCAACAATGAACTCAGAAGAACCAATGTGATCAAAACGATTGATTTTTTCATATTTCTTTTAATTATAGATTTTATTTTCAAATTTATATTTTGATTATAATTTTGCAAAAATAGATAATTTTTTAATATATCTAAAAAATATTAAAAAAAACCATCTTCCTATCCTCATCACCTCCATATTTTCTCCTTTCCAATTCAACCTGCTTCCGAATTTTGTTCTTATTCGGCAGCAACAATCAAATCGGAGGCAGTCCACTTAATGACTGCCTACAGCGTTTTTTATGAGAGAACCATTGGAAGCGGCATCCTTTTGTCTGCAAAAGATATAGCGCAAAGCGTGCTCGGTAGCCCTGCCAAATGATATTTTAATTGAATGCTAATGCAAGTCCTATGATTGCACTGATTATGAGACCAATTATAGTTAATATTCCAAAAAATTTAATCCAGTTGCGTGTGTTGTGCAGGTCGTTCATCATTTGTTCTTTGCCATAATCCTTCTTATTTTCTGTAAAATGCGCATGTCTGCATATTAGCTCGTATTCCTCGTCGCTTACTTCAATGGCTTCCTTCTTTTTCTCATATATGCAATAGCGGTCCATTTCTTTATCATAAAAACAGTTCGGAGTAGAAGATGGAACTATTTTCTTAATTTGTTCATCGGTTTCCTCGCACAAGCCTAACTCAATCAGATGGTTAATTTTTTTCTGCTGTTCCTTTTGTTTTTGCTCATTGAGCCAATTTTCTAATTTTGCATTCATAATATTTTGATTTTTAGTCACACGGTACCATAAAAAATATTTTGACAACTTGTGTCAATTATGTTTATAAAGATGAAAAAATCATTTTTTACACCGCAAACATACTAAAAATTATCTTCCAATTCTCATTACTAAAAAAAGATTTTTTCAGTTTAAACTTGTCCCAAACTTTGTCCTTACTCGTCAACATTAATAAAAACAGCGGCAGTCCAAGTAATGACAACCGCTGTTTTGCGTTGTTGATGCGTTAGGGATAGAAGCACGTTATCGGGAGAAGCGGACGGCTTAGGTATGTAACGGCAAAAAGATTGACCAACGGAAAATCCTTTTTGCGGAGGCAGACCTTGCCGACTGCGAGCCCGATTAAGGCGTATAGCCCGCCCGTCAGGGAACGCCCAAACTATTTAATTATCATAAATTTGATTAATGACAGCGACATTTAATGCATTTGCATTTGTTCTATTTTTAAGGTTAGAGTTGGTGATTGTAGAAAGGTTTGCATCTACGAATGATAGACTTGAGCTTTCTATTTGAGAAGAAGTGATTATCGAATTCACTATATTACTTTTTATAACTTTTGAGTGTTGTAGTTGAGAATCCTGGATTATTGAATTGTCAGCAATTATTCCATCACAAAAAGTTGAATTAATGATTGTGCAATCAGTGATTCTCCCACCATTGATTTGTGAATTGTCGGAAATTTTTGACCCAGAAATATAACTTCCACCACAAATTGAAGCATCACCCGTTATCACGCTCTCATTAGTGGGAGAATTGTAAACGAGGGCTCCGTCAAATACCCAGCAAACACCATCTTGTGATAAATTATTTTCGTTTTGAATAAACCCTCCTTCAGTTCCTACGAAAATCGTTAAATCAGAGAGGGTTGTAAAATTTTGATCAGCAATAATTTGGTATAAAGTAATATTATCCAACTGCCGAGAAGAGTTTCTGTTTAAATGAAATTTTTGCATAATTGATTATTTTTTATGCCACAATAATACAAAAATTTATCTTCCAATTCTCATCACTGAAACATTTTCTTTTTCTCCGTTTAACTCACCTCCAAACTTCGTCCACACTATCTTATCGGCAGCATCAGAGAAGTGCGTTGCCTCCTCGGGCAGTATGCCGGAGGACTTTCTTTCCGAACTCTTGTCTTTTTTGAGCTGTCCATTGACATCTTTAATCATTGCATTATTCATTGAAATCTGCGTGAAGAGCGAGTAGATCTCGACCTTTATAATACTGCCAAAAAATAAGACCGGTAGCTAAGTTAAAAATAAATATTAA
>CAYYHC010000090.1:0-9266 GCA_964471715.1 uncultured Lentimicrobiaceae bacterium
GAACATTGCAATTAGGTTATATTACGGATATTGAAAACTCAACATCTTTTCATCTTTTGTCGGTTGTTCCAACTACTGACACATTAGCTACATACAAGTATGAATTAAATGCTTATGTCATCCCCACTTCTGCTCAATTGGCGTTCCGTTGGTATAACACCGATTCTTGTGCGCATTGCAAAATTGATGACATTTTGATGGACTCTTTGGAACTTTGTCTTACCCCTACCGTTTCTAATATTGCCGTACTTTCCGATACGTCTGTAGCCATTTCATTGACAGCCGGTTGGAATGAATCACATTGGTTGGCAGAGTATGGCGTGACGGGTTTTGTGCGTGGAACCGGCGATTCTGTCGAAATTTTTTCAAATAATTTTGTTATCAACGGATTGACTCCTTCTACCAAATACGACTTTTATGTACAAAGTTTATGTGACTCTGTTAATTCCAGCAATTGGAGCATCGTTAAACGTTTTACGACTCCTTGTGAAGCCACTACAATCCCTTACTATGAAAACTTTGAAAGCTATCCTGCAACCAACTACGGTGTGGTGGGTGTCATTCCTACGTGTTGGAATTTAATTTCCGGAGCAAGCAATGCCAACTATTATTCACGCATCAGCACCTACTACGCTCCTTATGGAAACGGATTATTGATGACCTCTTCGAGTGTTACTTACGGGAAAAATAATTATGTGGTTTTGCCTTGGTTCTCAAGCAATTTGAATGGACTGAAGATCTCGTTTGCTTCCAAAATGGATAATGCCACTCTGGGAACATTGTCATTGGGTTACGTAACCAACATTGATGCCGATAATTCTTTTGTTGAATTGCAAAGATTTTCTAATTCCACTGCCATTGTTCCTCACAATTTTTCTTTTGAAAACAGTGTGATTCCCGATGGTGCACGCATCGCTTTTCGTTGGAATTTTAATATGAGTCTTTCAATGAATTGTAATATCGATAATATCGCAGTCGAATTTATTCCATGCGAACCTGTTGATAGTGTTGAGGTTAGTAACATTATGATGACCACTGCCGACCTCTCATGGAAGCCCGGCGATGACGAACCGGCATGGAAAGTTGAATATGGTGTTACCGGATTTACCCCCGGCGCCGGCGATACCGTTCTTACCGTTGATACCAATTACATTACATTAACCAATCTTATCGGAAACAGAACTTATGATGTGTATGTGCGTGCAGCTTGCGAAGAAGCTAATCAAAGCCCTAATTCACAAGCGGTTACATTTACACCGTATTGCATTACTTTCGCAGACACCGTTTTTGAATCTGCCTGCGATCATTTTCAATGGCTCGATACAACTTTCACTCAAAGCGGAATTTACGTCGATACGCTTTATCAAGCGGCGACCTATAGCTGCGATAGTGTCGTAACTCTCAACTTGACAATATATCCGATTTATAGTCAATTTGATACACTTGTTATTTGTCAAAATGACCTGCCTTATACGTGGCGCGATACCGTTTTTGAAGTGGGGACTGACAGCAATGATTTCACTTTCTATCGTACGACCATGAATGGTTGCGACAGTGTGGTTCATTTGAATTTATCGGTTAATCCGAGTTATTATCCAATTGAAAATGAGACCATTTGCCAAAACGATCTGCCCTATACGTGGCGTGATACCATTTTTGAAGCAGGAACCCAAACCGGTAGTTATATTCTTTTCCGCCATACCGAAAATGGCTGCGACAGTATCGTAACGTTACAATTAATTGTAAATCCAAGTTATTATCAAACCGAAATTGAACATATTTGCCAAAACGATTTGCCTTATACGTGGCGTGATACTACCTTCCAAGTAGGTACAATCAGTGCGGTTCATACTTTTTATCGCCATTCTCAATTAGGTTGCGATAGTATCGTTACTTTTGTTTTGATGGTAAAACCTGCTGTAGATGAAATTGTTACTGAAAATATTTGCAGAAGTGAGTTGCCTTATACTTGGCGCGATACTATTTTTGCCGAAGGAACAATTTCCGGGGAGTATCATTTCTTCCGCCATGCCCGGAATAGTTGCGATAGCACAATAACTCTGCATCTAACAGTGAATGAATCGGCTACAGAAAACGTTGTCGAGAATATTTGCAACACCGATTTGCCTTACACGTGGCGCGATACCACTTTTGAGGTGGGAACCGTCACCGGTAGTTATCGGTTTGCCCGCCAAACAACGAAAGGCTGTGATAGTTTGGTCACCCTTTCTTTAAATGTAAATTCGGCATTTTATCAGGATACCACCGCCGTTATCTGTCAATCTGAATTACCTTTTATTTTTAAAGATACTGTTTTTTACGAAAATACGACTTCCGGGATCTATCGTCTGCCACGTCAAACGGCTGCGGGTTGTGACAGCGTCTATACCCTGAATTTGACGATTAATCCGACTTATACGGATCAATTGAATTTGAGCATTTGTCAAAACGAGTTGCCTTACACGTGGCGCGACACTACTTTTGACGTGAATACATTAACCGGCGATTATTCTTTTATTAAATCTTCGATAGCTGATTGTGATAGTATAACTACCTTACATTTAACTATTTACGAAAGCTATAATGAAACGATTTCACTATCTGTTTGTGAAAACGAATTGCCGATTGCATGGCGTGGAAATGTCATTCCGCACGGCACGACGACCGGTGTTTATACTTATAACGAAACCTCAATTCATGGTTGTGACAGTACCGTCGTGTTGAATTTGACTGTTGATCCAACCTATCGTCAAAGCGAAAATCTTACGATATGCAGAAATGATTTACCTTATATGTGGCGCGACACTATTTTCCAAGTAGGCAGCCACAGCGGAACATTCCTTTTTGAAACCCAATCTCATACCGGTTGTGATAGTACCGTGATTTTAAAATTGACGATCAATGATAATTATGATTTTGCTGAAACAGTGACTGTTTGTAAAAGCGAACTGCCTTATACTTGGCGCGATACCACTTTTATGAATGGCACCATTTCCGATACCTACACTTTTTATCGTCAGTCCGTAAATGGTTGCGACAGCGTGGTCACTCTTCATTTAACTGTTAATGAAACCTATTACCAAACAGAAAACGCAGCAATTTGTGAAAACGATTTACCATACACTTGGCGTGATACGATTTTCGGAATTGGAACTATCGACGGGGATTATCATTTTGCACGCACTACCCGTAATGGTTGTGACAGCATGGTTACTTTGACCTTAACCGTTTTGCCCGCATATCATTCTCAAATTACTTTGGATATTTGCCAAAATGAACTTCCGTATGAATGGAATGATACCGTATTTGGTGTTGGAACGCCGAGCGGGGCTTATACTTTCAATCATCCTTCTGTAGCCGGCTGCGACAGTTTGTTGACGTTACAATTGAATGTTTATCCCACTTATCAGCAAACGGAAGCAATGGTAATTTGTGAAAACGAGCTACCTTATATATGGCGCGATACTACGTTCCAACGTGGCACCTCAAGTGGCGTTTATTATTTCCAAAATCTCTCGGAAAATGGCTGCGATAGTTTGGTAACGTTGGCGTTAATCGTTAATCCGAGTTATGAGCTTGAAGAAGAAACGGTAATTTGCGATAATGGTTTCCCGTTCCAATGGCGTGATACTGTTTTTGAAATAGGAACAACTACCAATGATTATATTTTTACGCGACAGTCGATAAAAGGCTGCGATAGTATTGTTACCCTTCATTTGACCGTTCATCCCACTTATCATCAGAATGTAGGGTTGGTCATTTGCCAAAACGATTTGCCTTATACGTGGCGCGATACTACGTTCGAGGTAGGGACGCATAGTCGTAATTTTTTATTTTATAAAGAATCCCAAGAGGGTTGTGACAGTATTGTAACCTTGACTTTGACGGTTAATCCAAGTTATGAGCAAGTTTTCAATGTGGAAATTTGCGAAAATGATTTCCCATATTCTTGGCAAGATACAACCTTCCTCTCCGGAACGGAAAGTGGCACTTATATCTTCCATTATACGTCAATTAGCAATTGCGATAGCAACATTATTCTAAACCTGACTATCCATCCGAGCTATCGGATAGACGCTGATTTGACGATTTGTCAGAGTGAGCTTCCGTATCAATGGGGAAATATTATTTTCCCGATAGGAACCACCAACGGCGAATTTTTGCAAACGTTTGTATCGCAATATGGTTGTGACAGTATTGTCAATTTGGCTTTGATCGTGCATCCGCTTTATAACCTGAATGAGCGTTTATCGGTTTGTGAAAACGATTTACCTTACACGTGGCGCGATACTACTTTTGAAATCGGAACAGCCGGCGGAACATTTATCTTCCGACGCAATTCTGAATTTGGCTGTGATAGTGTGGTTACGCTGACACTCAATGTTAATCCTAACTATACTCAAAGCGAAAATGTTGTGATTTGTGAAAATGATTTACCTTATACTTGGCGTGATACCATTTTTGAAGTGGGAACAACGGATGGTTTGTTTACTTTTAATAAAACTTCTATTTCGGGCTGCGATAGTGTGGTTCATTTGAATCTGACAGTGAATCCAAGTTACAATATAAATGACGCATTGGTGATATGTTCGCAAGAACTTCCTTACACGTGGGAAGGACACCTTTTTCCTGTCGGCACCAATAGTGATGATTATGTATTCTATCATACTTCCATTGACGGCTGCGATAGCATTGTTACTTTGTCACTTACCGTTAATCCAAGCTACGAACAATCGGAAGAAATTGACATTTGTGCCAACGATTTTCCCTTCACGTGGCGCGATACCACTTTTGAAGAAGGAACCCAAAGCGGTAACTTCACTTTTGTACGCCAAACGATAGCCGGTTGCGATAGTATTGTTCATTTATCATTGACAATTAATGCGTTACCGGTGTTTAACATATTGGGAAATACAACTATCAACTTGGGACAGTCCACCATGTTAGTGGCTACCTTTGGAGTTGGGAATTCTTATATTTGGAGCAACGGGGATCAAGGAAATGTGATTAATGTGAGTCCTACTGAAAACACAACCTACCAAGTGACGGTTACCAATGCTGCCGGTTGCAGTGCTTCCGACTCGGTGTTAGTAACGGTAATTGATACGATTGGTATTTGTGATAATAAGTTGGAAACCAATATTATGCTTTATCCGAATCCGGCTACTGTGAATGTAACGATTAAAACGGACCGAGAGGTAATGAATAGCGTTGAAATTTATAATATGTTGGGTGCACTAGTTAGAAGGGTAGGCGTTCAACAAAATGAAGCTGTAATTGAAATTTCCGATTTGCAAAAAGGAAGTTACGTTCTGCGAATTTTGATGCAAAACGGCGATATCGCTCGTAAGAAATTGATTATCGAATAGTTGTGATAGATTACCATCGGCGCGAATTGATTATAACGGAAGATGGTTCTTCTTCCTTGAAATTGAATGATATTGATGAACAGTATCATTCAATTCACGGTGCGATCAATGAGTCCACACATATCTATATTAATGCCGGTCTTTTGCAGTTGACGAAAATGCATGAGATACATATTTTAGAAGCCGGTTTCGGGACAGGCTTGAATGCTTTGTTGACTTTGCAAAATGCAGGCAATCAGATAATTCATTATGATACCATAGAGGCGTTTCCTTTATCGATGGATGAAGTTGTACAATTGAATTATGCGAAAAATTTAGATAAAAAACTTCAATCACAGTATTATGCCATGCACGCTTGTCCGCATGATACTATTCAATTGTTTGGGACGCAGTTTTTCTTTCTCAAGTGGCTTAACAATATTCAGGATATATCGTTGCCGCCGATTACTTATGATTTGGTCTATTTTGATATGTTCGGACCTGCAGTTCAGCCCGATTTATGGAATGAGATGATCTTTAAAAAGATATTTGAAGCCATGAAAAATGACAGTTTTTTGATAACTTATTGTGCAAAAGGAAGTGTAAAACGGACATTGAAGTCGGTGGGATTTGATTTGGAATCGCTGCCGGGACCGATAGGAAAACGAGAAATTACAAAAGCAATAAAAAAATAAAATGAATACAAAAGAAAAAACAAAAGTATTGATTATCCTTATCTTTCTTATTTTGGGGATAGCTATTTTTGTTGTTGGAATGAAAAATTGTAACTCTTCGGAAAACAGCTCAGCACCTGTGGATAACAATGTGCCAAAGACCGAAATCGCGAAGCCGGTTGTAGCACAGAAAGCAACAAGTGACTATACAAATTGTCAGAATGACGGTTTGGAAATGCCGAAAGTGGAACCCGATGATCAGATTGTAAAACATAGTGCTTATACTTTGTCCTATAGCGAACCGCACGAACAAGCCGAATGGGTGGCATACGTGCTGACCAAAAGTCATATTCAAAAAAATGTTGATAGAACCGACAAGTTCATGTCCGACTATTCGGTCACAACGGGGAGTGCCTCCGATAATGATTATAAAAAATCGGGGTATGACCGTGGACATCTGGCACCGGCCGCTGATATGGCGTGGGATGCGCAAGCGATGAAAGAATCATTCTATTACAGCAATATGAGTCCGCAATTGCCCGGCTTTAATCGCGGGGTGTGGAAAAGATTGGAAGAATTGGTTCGTGATTGGGCTTATCAATACGATACATTGTTTGTTACCACCGGTCCTGTACTATCTGATAATTTGCCTGTCATTGGTGCTAACGAAGTGGCTGTTCCTCAGTACTATTATAAGGTTATATTGCGTCGCTCGCCGGCGGGTTTTCAAAGTATCGGGTTCATTTTGCCCAACGAAAAATCCTCCAGCGCACTTTCTTCTTTCGCCGTTTCGGTTGATAGCGTCGAACGTTTAACCCATATTGATTTCTTTACTTCTTTACCTGATGATATTGAAGAACAAATTGAAAAACAATACTGCTCTACTTGCTGGCACCGGAATTGAAATACTCTTTCAAAAAATCGGCAACTATAAATGTACTGCCGCCAATGTAAAAGACACTATCATCTTTTGCATCATTAATGAGTTGTAAATATGTCTCATACACGGATAACGTACTGACCGTCGCCGTTAATCCGCCCGCTTGCATGGTAGTTTGAATGATATTTTGACTTAATGCTCTGTCAATCTTTGCTTTACAAATATGATAAGTAGCTTTTTTCGGTAGTAAATTGATAATGGCTTGGATGTCTTTATCATTCACAAAACCAATAATGATATGCAAATGATCACAGTCGATGCGATTGAGTTGTTGGGCAATAAAATGGAATCCGCCACTGTTATGTCCGGTATCGCAAATTGTAAGAGGTTTATTATTAATAATTTGCCAACGACCCATTAAATGCGTATTGTCAATTACATTTTCAAGTGCTTTTACAATTAATTGATTCACATTAGGAATATTGAAAGATAACTGCAAAACGGCTTGCACAAAAGTAGCTACATTTTCAAACTGGTAATCACCTGCCAACGGCAATAGAATGTGCTCTCCGATAATGTTGTTACCGCTTAATATTGTGATAGATCTGCTTGCTAATGAATCGGTTCTATTTTCTTCAATGATCTTGATATTATCGGTCGTGTAAAGTGGGGCGTGTTTCAGCTCTGCTTGTTTAACAAAGACAGGCATCGTTTCGGCAGAATGTTGACCGATGATCACCGGCACATTGTTTTTGATGATACCCGCTTTTTCAAAAGCAATCTTGGCTAATGTATCACCCAATAACTGTGTGTGTTCCAATGAAATATTAGTAATGACCGACAATTCCGGTATTATCACGTTAGTTGCGTCCAATCGTCCGCCCAAGCCCACTTCAATGATGGCAATATCGACTTGCTGTTTGGCAAAGTAGTGGAATGCCAAAGTGGTTGTCATTTCAAAAAATGAGGGTTCCAATCGGCAAAATTCCGACTGATATTTTTCAAAAAAGGCAACAACGCTCTCTTCGGGAATCATTTCACCGTTGATTTTAATGCGTTCCCGAAAATCGACCAAATGGGGCGAGGTGTAGAGTCCCGTTTTATAGCCCGCTTCCTGAAAATAGGAGGAAAGTAAGTGAGTTACAGAGCCTTTTCCATTTGTTCCGGCAACATGAATGGTTTTGATTTTTCTTTCAGGGTGACCGACAATTTCGGTTAAGGCTTCAATATTCTCTAAGCCTTCTTTGTAGGCACTGCTGCCTATTTTGTGGTACATTGGCAGTGCGCCGAAAATATTATCTAAAACAGATTGATAAGTTAAACTCATTATAATGAAGATGTAACGAGAATTTTATTTTTAATAATTTCTCCTGAAATGGTGGTAATTTGTATAAAATAGGTGCCTGCCGCCCATTCCGAGCAATTGATCTTGATAGAAGAATGTGAGGTAAAACGAATAGTCGTAATATGCTGTCCCATTGTATTATACACGGAAATTTCTTTGCCGTTTTTAGCAAAAACAGTAAAGAAATCTTGAGCCGGATTCGGGACAATTTGGCAAATAGTGGGCGTATAGTCATCTATTCCGTTACTAATCATATTTTCATCAAATGTTGTTTCATGAAAAACATAATCGCCGATGATGGGCGGTTGTGGCGGAAAAACCGGTGCACTTACGGTAAAGATGTGCGGGTCAAATTCTCCGATATAGGGATGTTTTTCACGTCTCAACGAATAGTCTTTGGCAAAAATGTAGTAAGAAACTTGGCAACTGTCGGTAATTCCGGTAATACTTCCTTCCCACGTTTTACCGCCTGTTGGGTGCATGGCAGCGGTTTGCCAAACTCCGTTATTAATTTTGTAATAAATTAATACTGAATCACTTTGAATGTTTTCATCACTCATAGCCGTAAGTTTGGCTTGAATCGCATATTGCGACTGAAATGGTTGTATTCCCAAAATTGGGTAGTGTTGAATGAGTAACATTCCGAGATCGGGAATTTCGTGTGTGCGACAATGCAGTGCATCGGTATTCTCCCAAGGTGTTGAGCTACTTTCCATTACTGGAACGATGGTATAACCGGGCATTGCTTCCTGGTAGGCGAGAACGGCATCCTCATCGTAGCTGCTGCCCGTTTGTGGAAGAAAAACGTGGTCATTGAGAATCAAGCAATTGGTGTAAGGAGTCGTCGTATTCATCCCGCCGGGTGTAAAAACACGGTAAACACGGTATTGATTGCCCCACGGGGTGGTGGTATTGGCAAACCAATCAGCCACTTCTTCAAACTGCGCGTAGCGGCTGTCGGTTTGGGGAACTTGACCTATCATCACTTTGTCAACGGATAGGAATTTTCCCCAACAATC
>CAYYHC010000091.1:0-9198 GCA_964471715.1 uncultured Lentimicrobiaceae bacterium
CCCTGACGAATTGGAACGTTTGTAGCCGGTCAGTGATTTTACGCGCGTAATCCCCGATGACAGATTATGTCCGCCCGTGGTGAGTAAATCGTTGTAGGTTACAATGATGGAAGGCGTTTTAAGGTATCGTGCAGAAGAACCCGCTAAATTGTTGACATAGAAATTTTTAACATCGTTCAAATCCAAGTTGATGAGCGATAAATTGTTCTTGCCGATCGTGCGCATCAGCTGATTAATTCTTTTCGCCCGCATCATCGTTTGGTACGTGGCTTGGTTGTTTACTCTCGTTCCGCGCGGATACGCCAAGTATCTCGCCAATTTGTCAAATTCATCGGGTGACAGTCCGTTCAACATCCGTTTGATGCCATAAAACTCCTCTTTAAGGCGTTTTTTACTATCTTTCAAGAATTTCTGATGTATTTCTTCCGTCTGTTGGTCGGTATATTTGAAATGATAACGCTCTTCTTGATTGCTGAGTTGTTTATTAACCATTCTTTTCTGAAATGCCGCGTAATTTTTCTGCGAAATGGAGTCGGAAAGATAGGTTATTTCATTATCTTTAAATGATTTAAAGATTATCAACAAATTCCGTGTCGGGGTAAGAAGCAGGTAGGGTTTGTTGGCGGGAAATGCAGAGTGAATATTGCCTGAATAGTGAATCCCATTGTCCATAAACAGCTGATATAAAGCGGTATATTGTACAACACGCGCCAAATCGGTGTTGCCGATGGTGGCAAAATAGTCGTAAGCCTGATTTTCATATCTGCTTCCGATGGAGACGCTGCGCTCCGGAGAATTGAAGTAGGAAACGGGAAGGGAGCCGGTGCGGTTCAAAGTATAAATGGTAAATCCCTCCATATCAATGGCATACATCGCATTTTGGGTGTTCCAATTATATACCAATTCGCTCAATCCCAATTTTTTAAATAAAGGTGCGTTGAAAGGGAAGGCGGGCGGTGACGGGTAGTTATAGTACTTTTCTTTGATGGTTCCATTTTCCGACCAATCCTTGAGAAGCACATCGGTAATGGTCAATAAATGACCGAATTCCGTGTTTTCCAACTCTTTGCTCAAATAGGTCGGACACCAATCGTTTCCGCTTCTCATTTTGCCGGCAAGAAAATCGTTGACATCAAGGCTTTGCGACAACTCTTTTTCGGAAATGGACGCCAAAAGAAGGATGGATTCAACATTGAGCGGGGGTAATTCGGTCAACGATGCTTCGCGTTCTCTGCCAATGATGACCAAGGTCGCCGAATCAGACAGAGCACCCAATATCAAGTCGGCATCCAACGTAAATTGCCGAATTGCAGAGAGTTGTTCGGACAGGTCTTTGTTTTTAGCGATGGACCAAGCGACGAAGCCGGGCATTTTGCTGAAATAAACACCTGTCTTTTTTTCTTTAAAAATTGTTTCGATGGTGCTGCAGCGCGACGTGTCGGGCAACTGAACAAATGCCTCGTCTTTTTCCATGAACCAATCATTGAACTCATAGAGGGTAATCTGATAGTCGATATTGGATTTGATGAAGTAGGAGCGGGGTGCTTTTACCGGAAGATCGAGCGTATTTGATTTATAATCTGATAGATAAAGTGCGTTTGATAAATCGGCAACGAGGTGATTTACGTTTTCGGTGGTGGCGTTGCCCAGAATGAGCATTAAGTCGGTGATTCGCCCGTCATAGCCGATTCGGTGTGTCTTGTCTTCTACAAGATGGGCGAATTTTGCACATATTTGTTGAATGGTGTCGGCATTAAAGTACGGAGCCGGCTCGGAAATCAGTATTATTCGGCTGCTATCGGCAAAATTTGCCAATCCGATTGTTTGGTAGTGAAAACGAAAATTCTTTCTAAAATTGTGGTAAATAGAATCTTTATAAGTATATGCTTGACAGTTCTTTACGGCAATATCTTGATTGGGAATATACTCTTCCTCATTGTGAATGGCTTGCCTTAATTTATGAAAAGTGCTGTCTTGAACGGTTAGTTCAATAATGGCAACAGCAGCGAGTACTCCCAAAATTGCGAGAATAAGGATGAGTTTTTTATATTTTTGGATAGACATTGTGGAACCGCAGAACGGTTTTAATCATTAATTTTATTAATGGCAAAGTCGAAGCATTCTCCGGGTTTAATTTCGCGTGGAGATTGGTTGTATTTGAGCACAATCATTTCTCGTTTTTTGTTGAAAGGATTTTTTTCGTATTCTTTCAGTTGAATTTTGTCATTTTCCACCCACAGAGCGGTGGCTTCGCGCAATCCGACAACGGTGATCTCGGGATTGATGCAGAGAAATTCATCAATACGATCTTGGCGGGATTCGCCGGCGTGTGTGAGGGCATCTTCCACTTCGGTCGGATAGGGGTCGATATAGTGCGGATTGATCTGAAAAGGAACAAAATCGAAGCATTTAAAACTTTCGGGCATGATGATCGGCATATCATTGGTGGTTTTGAGGGTAGGGCAGGCTACATTAGAACCGGCGCTCCAACCCATATAAGGTGCTCCTTCCAACACTTTTCTGCGAACAGGCTCAATCAATTTATTTTTATGTAGTTCATATACAAGGTGGAAAGTGTTGCCGCCGCTGACCATTATGGCGTCGCTTTCGTTCACGGCTTGAACCGGATTTTTTGCTTCATGAACGGAGGTAATGTTTACTTTAAGACCGAAATCGGCAAAACATTTTTTTACTTTTGCGGTGGCAGCGTCATAGCTTTCGGTAAGGGTTGCGCCGTTTCTTACGACTGCATAAGGGAAAAACAAGATGTTTTTTTTGCTGAAATCGCCCAGAAATTGTTGAATAAGAGGCATACACCATCCCAAATAATTTTCCTTATAATTTGTAGAATTACTGATTAATAATAGTTTCATAAGTATTAATTTAAAAAATAATAATTGCACATTTACGCGGTTGCAAATATACGATAAGAATTTGGAAAAAAGTTTTGTGAATGAAAATAAATGACGAAATGAGTTGAATTAATCGTTATTCTCTTCAGTTTCAGGTGTATCTTCAGTAAAATTGGCGAAGAATGTAAAATTGAGTTTCCCGTATTTACGATGTTGGTAAAAGTTGGGATGTTTAGAAAAATCATACGCTTTTCCGTGTTCCAAAATGAACCATCCGTCGGGTTTGAGAAGTTTTTTTTCGAAAATCAGGTCAGGGATTTTGTCGATATTTTCCATATTGTAAGGTGGGTCGGCAAAAATGATATTCACGGGTTGACGAAGGCGTTCCAAATACTGAAAAGCGTCGGCTTTGAGGGCGGTGAGATTGCTGTATTGCAGTTGGGTCGCCATTTTCTTGATAAAATCGATGCAGGGCTGGTGTTCATCAATTGCAGTTACGGCGATGGCATCGCGCGAGGCAAATTCTAAACTGATATTTCCGGTGCCGGCAAATAAGTCAATTACCGTTATATTATTGAAATAGAAATAGTTATTGAGTATATTGAATAAACTTTCTTTCCCTAAATCGGTTGTGGGGCGGACCGGCAAATTGACCGGAGCCACAATTCGTTTTCCTTTATTTTTACCTCCTATAATTCTCATATATAATATTAAAACGGCAATAAATTAAGACATTCATACGACCGGATTTTTCGTCCGGTTGAGTTTGTTACCTCGATATCGAGTTCTTCGGCAGCCCATTCTACGTTGGAAATATATTGCGACAATAGTTTGTAAATCTTTTGTATTTCGGGTGTATGACCTGATAACAGACAAATATACTCATCGGCATTGATTTGCTGCCGGCGTGTCAAATTCAAAACGAAATAGAGAATGTCATGTTCTGAAGTATATTGTAATCTATTAATAATTGATAACTTGTCATCTTTTATACAGATATAATCCACTTTATTCTCATGGAAAAACAATAAAATTCGGTTGGAAAAATCTGTCTGATTATTTTGCAAATACCGATATAACATTGTATCCACGTGTTGAAAGCGGTGCAAAATATTGGATTGATGAATGGGTATCATTCTATTATTGGGAAAGTAGTAGAGAGCGATGTAATTTTCAATGGCATCTTGAAGAATGAGGTCATTATCGGAGAGGTTGAATTGAGTTTTAAGGTATGAAGAAGCCGGTTCTGTGAAGTATTCTTGAGGAACAAGCAGTGGAGAATTAGCATTGACCACAATCGTAAATTCGGATTGCAGTTGATTGTCAAAAAAGGACACTAACTCGCGATGTAATGTAGTGAAAGGTGCATTGAAATAGTTTTCGTACAAATATTTCGACGAAGATTGTCTTTTTAGAAATGCAAATCCGGAGGAATAAAGATAAATAAATGCATTATCGTTACTCATCTTTTTTGCCAAAATCTACAATTTCGATAGATGGCTTAACCGTATCGCCTAACTGTAAACCAACGCATTTTCTTCTTTCGCGTGATTCGTTTTCTAGGTTTTTATAAAATAAATTGTGGATTCCTTTTTTAATAAAATTTGCATCAGCTGATAATGTAGAAGCTTCAAAATCATTTAGTAAGACATCTGTAGGAACATAAACGGCAAATTTTTGAATAGTACTGTCGCTATGACCGGTTTCAATTTTGTATTTTTCTTCATTGGCAGCGAATGGAATATATTGGAAATTTTCCATTACGACGGGTTCTGCTTTTTGCTTGTTGATTTCGGCAAGAATTTCTTCCATTTTATCCTTAATAGGTATTTTGGTTTCGATTCTTTTGTAAAAACCCTGTTTTTCAGCTTCTTCCATCGTCATATTTTCAGGAATGGAATCGGCTACTCTTTGAACTGAAGTAACAGTAAAGAATCCATTTTCGTAGAAATTTACCAAGTTGTCGATACTATTGGCATATTCATTATGCTCTTTTTTGTAAAGTTTTTGCAATTCGGCAATGGCAGTTAGTCGGTTTTCATTGATGGTGCGACGCATAGTATAGACTTCACTAAATTTCGCCGGTCTAAGGATTGCTTTAGCGGTTAAGAATGTGAGTATTAATGCAATAATAATTAAAAAAGAACTCAAAAAAACTCTACTTTTCATATTAATTTCGTTATTTTATATTTATTGAATATTTCATTTAATCAAAGCGCAAAAATACAAAAAAACTATTGAAAAGCATCATTTTTTTTCTTTTTATAAAAAAAAATATGTAGTTTTGCAATTCAATATTTTAATATGTTCTATTTCATCTCAAAATACAAAGTTGCTCAAATAGTCATCATTGTTTTATCGATAGGAATAATGGTGTTCCAGCTTTTTTCCAATGTGCCGGCGTTGATGCAATTTGATGCTCATTTGTCGTATTCTCAATCACTTGCAGAAGCAATAATCAAGTACCCGATTGTGACGGGGTGTGTTGTTTTGGTAATGGTATTGCTTCAAATAGTGCTTTTGTGGAGGTATTTCAAAAAGAATCATTTTACCGACAATAGAACCTTCTTACCCATTTTTTGGTTTTGTTTGTTGCTGGTTGGCGGAAATTTTTTACTACCATTGACACCTGCTTTTATCACTCTTTTTACAATTAATCTGCTTTTTATGTTGAATGGGAACTATAATTCCGGTGCGGTAAAGAATCAGGTCTTATTATCCGGCATTTTAATTGGCATCGCTTCCCTATATGATTTGGCGGCAATATGGCTGTTATTATATGTTATCTTGTCCGTTGTCGCCAATCGGTTTGATAAATTTAAGGAGATAGTGATTACTTTTATAGGATTGATATTACCCTATATTTACGTAGCGGCTTTTCATTATATTGTCGGTGATATCTCCAATGTAATCGATTCTTATTCTTTGCTGCGGCTGAATTTCCCTCTGTTTTTCACGCATTTTACGCCCGTTTCAATTGCGTGCTTAATTGCGATAGTGTTGATCATTCCATTTTTGCTTATTAAACTTAAATTGTTGTTTGACAATAAACTTATCATTGCCCGTAAACAGCTGGTTTCATTGAATTTTTTATTTGTTTCGGTGTTATTGATGTTTCTCACCACCAATGTTGCGTTCCCGTATTCTTTCGTTTATTTTATCCTTCCTTTTGCGGTTTATTTCTCAATTTATCTTCCCACCAAGAAGTTTAATATATGGCGTGAGATTTTATTTATTATAATCACTTGTTCGATAGTATTATTGGGATGGCAGTTATAAAATAAAAAAAGGTCGCTTTCGAGCGACCTTTTTTATGAATAATGGAAAATCAATTATGCGCCTAATTGAAGACGGATGAAACCTGTACAAGTAAGATTGGCATCGGTTTGTTTCAAGAAATCGGCAACAGATAATTTGCTGTCGTTAATGAATTCTTGATACATCAATGTGTTTTCTTTAAAGAATTTGTTTAATTTACCTTGTGCAATTTTTTCAACCATATTTTCCGGTTTACCTTCTTGGCGAATGGTTTCGCGAGCGATTTCCAATTCGTGTTCAATAGTTTCTTGCGAAATGGATTGTTCATTTAAAGCGATAGGATTCATTGCTGCAATTTGAAGAGCTACTTCGTGTGCGGCTGCTTCAACTTTTTCTCCGGTCAAATTGAAACCGGCGATAGTGGCAATACGATTTCCGTTGTGATTATACGCAGAAACAAGAGGTGCTTCAATTGTATTATAAGCGGGAATTTCTATTTTTTCGCCTGTTTTTCCGGTCATTTCAAGAAGAAGATCGGCAACGGTCATTCCGTCAATTTTGTGATTGACTAATTCATCTTTGGTAGCGATGTCTTTTGCCATTGCTTCGTTGATGATTGTTTCGCTCAAAGCAACGAAATCGGCATTTTTACCTACGAAATCGGTTTCGCAGCTAACTACGAGGATGTAACCTTTATTCATGGCAGCGTTGACTTTAGCGACAACGCGTCCTTGATTAGCAGTACGATCAGCACGTTTTGCGGCTACTTTTTGTCCTTTTTTTCTTAAAATATCAATCGCTTTGTCAAAGTCGCCTTCGGCTTCTACCAAGGCATGTTTGCAATCCATCATACCAACGCCGGTGGCTATTCTGAGTTTGTTTACTTCTGCTGCGGTAATTGTCATAATATTAAATATTTTTTTCGTTATACATTAATTTTTCTTTGAACTACCGGATTTTGCAGGAGCTTTTTTAATGGTAGGTCTTTTTTTGCGTTGAGTTGCTTCTTCGTCACTGCTTACGTCTTTTACTTTCTTTACGCCTTTAGCAAGTTCTTTAGCGGCAACACTAATGCCATCTTCATCGTCTTCTGCAACAACGTTGTGATTATCAATTGTTTCTTCAACATCTTCTTCAACAGCGTTATCCTTATCGTATTTTCTTTCGGCAGCACCTTCGGCTATGGCGTCGCATACGGCTTTTACGATAATAGCAATTGATTTGGAAGCATCGTCATTGGCCGGGATCGGGAAATCAACCAAATTTGGATTTGAGTTGGTATCAACGATGGCGAAAGTCGGAATATTTAAGCGATGCGCTTCAGCAACGGCAATGTGTTCTTTCAAAATGTCAACGATGAAAACTGCTGCGGGAAGTCTTGACAAATCAGCTATGGAACCTAAGTTCTTTTCCAATTTGGCTCTTTCACGTTGAATTTGCAATTTTTCTCTCTTTGACAAGTTGTTGAATTGAGGACCTGCCATTAATCGGTCAATATCGGTCATTTTTTTAACCGCTTTACGAATTGTAAAGAAGTTGGTAAGCATACCGCCGGGCCAACGTTCAGTAACATAAGGCATTCCAACAGTTTTTACCAAATCGGCTACGGTATCTTTTGCTTGCTTTTTAGTGGCTACAAATAAAATCTTTCTGCCTGATTTGGCAATTTGTTTTGCTGCAGCGCAAGCTTCGTCAATTTTTTCTGAGGTTTTGTATAAGTCGATGATGTGAATCCCGTTTTTTTCCATAAAAATATAAGGAGCCATAAACGGATTCCATTTTCTTTTGAGGTGTCCAAAGTGACAACCTGCTTCTAATAAGTCATTAAATTCTACTTTTTTTGTCATTTTTTATTTTTTGTTTACGTTCTTTAAAATCAATTGCCAAGTAGTTCTGTAGAAGTCTCAGCAATTTCGATACTAAACTATTATGCGGTAAGAGGCAAATAGCAAACGAGATTAACGTTTACTGAATTGGAATCTCTTACGTGCTTTTGGTTGACCCGGTTTTTTACGTTCAACCATACGCGGGTCACGACGAAGTAAGCCCTTGGTTTTCAAAGCAGGACGAATATCAGGAAATAGTTCTACTAAAGCTCTTGAAATAGCTAAACGAAGTGCTTCTGCCTGACCGGTCATGCCGCCACCATCCAAATTAGCTTTAATGTCATATTGACCTTCAACACCGGCAATTGCCAAAGGTTGAGTGACAACATATTGTGTAGTTGCCAAAGGAAAATATTCTTTATAATCGCGTTTGTTAATCGTGATTTGACCGCTGCCTTTTTTCATATAAATGCGGGCTACAGCCGTTTTTCTTCTTCCGATTGTATTGGTGATTTCCATTTTTACTATTTAATTTCGTTAATGTTTATTAATCTCGGTTGTTGTCCTTCATGCGGATGTTCTGCACCTGCATAAACGTGTAAATTACGGTATATTTGATCCCCTAATTTGTTCTTAGGAAGCATACCTCTGATAGAATGCTCCAAAATACCAATAGGATTCTGTTTTAAAACCTCTCTTGGTGTTCTAAAACGTTGTCCACCGGGATATCCCGTATGTCTTACATACGTTTTGTCAGTCAATTTACTGCCGGTAAATCTTACCTTGTCAGCATTAATAATAATTACATTGTCTCCACAATCAAAATGAGGAGTGTAATAAGTTTTGGTTTTTCCGCGTAAGATTCGGGCTACTACGGTAGAAAGGCGTCCTACTACAGCATTTTCTGCATCAATGACAACCCACTCTTTTTTTACGATTTGCTCGTTTGCCGAAATTGTTTTGTAACTTAATGTGTTCATTTTCATTTGTTTGTGAAACATATCTTCACCTATATGTTTCGATTTCTACTTTTTTTTATCTTTCTAACAGCAAGATAATAATCGGTTTTTTCGGGCGGCAAAAATACGAAAAAATTTGAAATAAAACCAGTTATGAGATTTTTTTGTAAAATTATTTTATTTTTCTTCCACACAATAAATCCCTTCACCTTTTGTCATGCTCTTTTGTCATGCTCTTTTGTCATGCTCTTTTGTCATGGTCTATCATGGTCTTTTGTCATGGTTTTTTGTCATGGTTTTTTG
>CAYYHC010000092.1:0-8917 GCA_964471715.1 uncultured Lentimicrobiaceae bacterium
GGAGGAAGAACCTCGTTTTGAATTTTATACCTCTCGTTTGGGTATCCGATACAACGACATTATTCTTTTTTATCAAAACAAGATTAAGCAAAACCCAAAGTTTGAGCTTAAAATGTTGCATTTTTTCATCAATACGGGGATCAACGATACGGCATACTATTGGAATGAATTGGCAAAGTGCGTGAATTTATATTGTGACTTGAAAAAGATTTGCCCTGAACTTGATTCGCTAAACATTGGTGGCGGTTTCCCAATCAAGAATACTCTCTCTTTCGATTATGATTACGAATACATGGCAGAAGAAATCGTTTCTCAGATAAAACAGATTTGTGAAAGAGAAGGTGTCAAGGAACCTGATATCTTTACAGAATTTGGTTCTTATACTGTCGGCGAGGCAAGTGCGGTACTATTTTCTATTGTTCAGCAGAAACGACAGAATGATAGAGAGTTATGGGATATGATTGACAGCTCTTTTATGACTACACTTCCCGATACATGGGCAATTAATCAGCAATTTATTATTTTGGCAATCAATAATTGGGATAAAGAATATGAGCGTGTTTTCTTGGGTGGCTTGACATGCGATAGTCACGATTATTACAATTCGGAGGCACACTTAAATGCCGTTTTCTTGCCTAAGATTGTGGCTGCCACACCGACGGATAGTAAAAATTATGAAGAAGAGGAGGAACCGCAATACATCGGATTGTTTAATACCGGCGCATATCAGGAAGCCGTCGGCGGTTACGGAGGGATTCAGCATTGTCTGACGCCGGCGCCTAAACATATTATTATTTATAAAGATGAAGAAGGCGAAATTTGCACCAAACTCTTTGCCAAAGAACAGAGTTACAAGTCCATGCTTAAAATTTTAGGTTACTAAATCACTGTCAATGAATTATTTAACAGTAGAAAAGCTATCTAAAACTTATGGTGAAAAGTTATTGTTCGATGACATTACTTTCGGTTTGGAAAAAGGTCAAAAAACAGCACTCATTGCCAAAAACGGCACAGGAAAGAGTACGCTTTTGAATATTATTGCCGGAATTGAACAACCGGATGGCGGGCAAGTAGTTTTGCGTAACGACATAACTGTGTCTTATCTTCCTCAAATAGACAACTTTGTTGATAATATTTCGGTTATAGATACCATTTTCGATTCTCAAACACCTGCAATTCAGGCAATAAAGGAATATGAAACATGCCTGATTTTATTGGAAGAGAGAGACCAACAATTGTATTCTCAAGAAGAATTACATGCGAGAATGAACAAGGCTATGGAAAATGTGGATCGTTTGCAGGCGTGGGATTTCGAAAGCCGGATTAAAGAAATTTTATCTCGTTTTGGAATATCGGATGTCTTTCGACCTATTGGAACACTTTCCGGAGGACAAAGAAAAAAGGCTGCTTTAGCAAGGACACTTATTACCAATACCGACCTGTTAATCTTGGATGAACCCACCAATCATTTGGATATTGAGATGATTGAATGGATGGAAGATTACCTTACTCGCGCCAATACTACGTTGTTGATGGTCACGCACGACCGCCATTTTCTGGATCAGGTTTGCAACGATATTTTAGAAATAGAGAATGGAAAAATCTATCGCTATAGGGGAAAATATGACTATTATTTGGAGAAGAAAGCGGAACGTATCACGAATGAAAATGTTGAACATCAAAAACTTAAATCGTTATATTTAAAAGAGTTGGCTTGGGTTCATACTTCTCCGCAAGCGCGTACCGGTAAGGCAAAAGCGCGTATTCAATCGTTTGAGCAACTAAAGGAAGATGTCAATCAAAAAGTTGAGAAACAAATCGATGCATTTCATGTTCAACCCGAGCGATTAGGAAATAAAATATTAGAAATCAATAATTTGGACTTCTCATACCCTTCAAATGTTTTGTTGGATGATTTCTCTTATATTTTTAAAAAAGGCGAAAAATGTGGTATTGTTGGAAAAAACGGAACGGGAAAAAGTACGTTTTTAAAGTTGATAATGGGACAGTTACGTCCGGATGCGGGAAAAATTACGGCAGGTCAGACAATTCAATTCGGCTATTTTTCGCAGGATGGCTTGCAAATAGAGGGCAATAAACGAATAATAGATATTGTAAAAGAGTATGCGGAAGTCATACGAACCGAAACCGGTAATTTTATTGGTGCTTCGCAATTTTTAAATCATTTTGGTTTTAAATACGAACAGCAATACACCTATTTTGAAGATCTTAGTGGCGGTGAAAAGCGTAAGTTGTATTTATTGATAACCCTAATGAGAAATCCTAATTTTCTTATTTTGGATGAGCCTACCAATGATTTTGACATTGATACGCTCAATAAATTGGAAGATTTGTTGTATTATTATCCGGGTTGTTTATTAATTGTATCGCATGACCGCTGGTTTATGAATAAAATTGTTGACCACTTGTTTGTCTTTGAAGGCGAAGGGAAGATAAAAGACTTCTATGGTAATTATACTGATTACAAGTTGGCGAAGGACAAGGAAATTCGTTTAGCGCGGAAGCAGGAAAAAACTGTGAAGACAGTTGAGGTAAAGGAGAAAAATAACAACAATGCGAAGAAGCTGACTTATCGTGAAAAGAAGGAATTTGATGAGTTGGAATCTTTAATTGAGGTTTTGGAAGTTGAAAAAAATGAATTAATTGAAAAGATGAATGCCGGTGAGGGGGCGAATGATGAATTGGTGCAATGGGGAAAGCGCTATCAGGAAGTGGCTGATGAAATAGATGAAAAAACGATGCGCTGGCTTGAATTAAGCGAAAAATCAGAGAATTAAAAACTTGTTTTTTTATGTCGATATTTGTCCAAAACGGTGGTAAATATCACTTAAAAGTTTGATTTTTTTTAAAAAAATGTACCCGGAACAAGAGTCGAACTTGCACAACCTTAGGTTACTACATCCTGAATGTAGCGCGTCTACCATTCCGCCACCCGGGCAACGTATTACATCAGGGAATCAATAACTTTTACTAATTCGCTTTTCTTCATTAATCCGACTAATGTTTCTACTACATTTCCATTTTTTAGAAATACTAACATCGGAATATTGCGCACGCCAAATTGCATGGCGATGTCATTATTCTGGTCGGTATCGCATTTTCCGATCACGACTTTACCTTTATACTCTTCAGCCAATTCTTCAACAATGGGAGATAATGCGCGGCAAGGACCGCACCAAGTTGCCCAAAAATCGATAACCACTAATTTGTCGGTTTTGATGATTTCATTGAAATTGCTTCCGTTAATTTCTAATGCCATAATTTTTTATTTTTAATTGATGATTTAAAAACGTATGCAAAAATACAAGATTTTTCGTCTTAAAAACAACAATTTTCAAGAATTTGTTCACATTTTTGTGTTGCGCTTTGGAGTAAATTTAATCCAAGCTATCAATGCGTTAGCGTTAATGATTGTATAAACTACGAACAATGTCAACGTAACGTAGTCTTCCAAAAGAAGTTGCAAAACGACACTGGCGATGCTGAAAATAACCCAATATATCCAAGCGTCTGTTTTCTTCCGAATAAGTAACAGATTAGCTATAATGCTGGTAGCTACACCGGCAGCTCCCATAATGGCTATGCATAAATTTTTACCATCAGTAGGAAGTATGTTGTTGATTGTAAGATCATTGCCTTTGATAGCATTGGCAACCAACAAATCGCAAACCATTAATACAAGGGCTATTCCTGCAATCAAAATTGTGTTTTTGACTGACAAATAAGAGGGAAGAAATGGCTTGTCGCTTTTTGTTTTACTTCCTTTTACCCAAACGTAAAAGGTGTAAATTTGGCAGGGGACAAAGATAAAAAAGTATAAAATTGTCCAATCAATCATATTTCCCAAGTAAAATTGGATTCCCAATGTAATTGATGACAGTACTCCCAATATAAAACCGATATAATTGGCCGGATTTTTGACGGTTAGTACGTAAGATACTCCTAATAAGCCACTTACAATGGCTATAGGATTAATACTTTCGTTTAATTTCATTAAGAAGAGAAACAGAATAACCCCTGCGAATATGCCGCACGCAATCAATAAATTCTTTCCTGCTTCTTTCCATAGTTTTTGTGTTTCAATGTTCATCATAAGTTATTATTAATTTAGAATTTGATTTTTAGTGATACTATTTTGTCATATTGTTATATATATCGGATAGTTTTTCCACGCAGTCCGTTTCGCTGTTGGGACGTTCCCTACATAAATGAGAAATTCTTGGAAGTTGTTATAAACCGTCCGGTGAATTGGTGGTATATGAAACTTGTAAGGTCTAAGTGAACTTTATCTTCAAAATGAATGTATTTTTCCGGATTTTTGATTTCGAAAACATGGTTTAAAAAGGAAAGCCGGAAAGGTTGTAATTCGTCTTTTTCGTATCTTTTACCTTGCCAATTATTGGCAAATTGCTGAACAGCAGTGCGTTGTTGAGTGTCTGTCATAGTTCCCGGTATTAGTAAATTGTACAGTATGGTTAGTTTTCGTAATAATCGAATCGTAAATGTTTGACAGTAAGTCCTTTATGAATAAGTTGTTGTAAAGAATCAATACCAATTTTAAGATGTTGCAAAGCGTAATTTTCGGTAACCATCTTGTCTGATTTTTCGGTTTTAATACCGTCCGGAAGCATTGGTTGGTCGGAGATGAGTAGAAGTGCACCAGTAGGGATTCTGTTATAAAATCCTACAGAAAAGAGGGTTGCAGTTTCCATATCTACTGCTGTTGCTCTAATTTTCTTCAAATAATTTTTAAAATCTTCATCATGTTCCCATACGCGACGGTTGGTGGTATAAACGGTTCCCGTCCAATATTCGCGCCCGTAGTCGCGAATGGTAGATGAGATAGCTTTTTGCAGGTTAAAAGCCGGAAGTGCAGGGACTTCACGCGGAAAATAGTCGTTGGAAGTTCCGTCTCCGCGGATAGCCGCAATAGGTAGCAGCAATTCTCCAATTCCAATGTATGATTTTAAACTTCCCGTTTTTCCAAGAAATAGAACGGCTTTCGGCATAATAGCGGTTAATAAATCCATAATGGTTGCCGCCATCGGACTGCCCATCGAAAAATTAATAATAGAAATATTGTCCTTGGTTGCACTCTGCATCGGTCTGTCCAAACCGCGTATTTCCGTATTCATTAATTCTGCAAAATGCTCAATATAATCCTTGAAATTCGTCAAAAGTATATATTGACCAAATTCTTCTAATTGTACGCCGGTGTAGCGTGGCAACCAATTTTCTACTATTTCTTGTCTATTATTCATGTGCTTGGAAAAAGTTTGCAAAGATACACATTTTTATTTATTTTTTTATATCATCCTTTCATTTTTAATTTTAACTTTGCAGCCGCAAATTGTAGGAGGAAGCCGAGTTTACTTTTTTCCGGTTTTTGACAATAAACAATGAAAAGATGGAATTAATCATTAAAAAAGAAGATGAATTATCAATGGCAGCGGAGGAGTTGCTACGTGCTTTCCCTAATGACCGAGTATTTTGTTTTTATGGTGAAATGGGAGCCGGAAAAACGACATTCATTAAAGAAATTTGTCGCCAATTAGGTGCCATCGACATTACCTCAAGTCCAACGTTTGCTATTGTAAATGAGTACATTACAAATGATGACAAATCGATTTATCATTTTGATTTTTATAGAATCGATAATTTGAATGATGCGTATCAAATTGGCGTGGAGGATTATTTATACAGTGGAAATTATTGTTTTTTAGAGTGGGCAGAAAATATTGAGCCGCTAATAGATGATGGTTTTGTGAAAATAAGAATTGAAATAGGAGAGGATTATTCCCGCATTTTTCATATAAGTAAGGCAATATGACGAATTACTTGGCAGATGATTTTGAGTTAGAGGCGCAAAAAGAGTCGGTTGATGTTTCTACCATGCAGCGCAATTATTCTGTTGGATTTTTGCAAAATAATCTGTTGCGCAAAAATTCTATGGTCATTACTCCCTCTGTAGTTCAAAAATTGGTTGATAATCATGTGCCGGTATGGGTACAACGTGGACTTGGAAAGGATAATTATATCGATTTAGATTATGCTGATGTGGGGGCTTTTTTGGAAGATGAGGCTTCGGAGGTGATATCAAGAGCCGATATTATTGTTCAATTGGCCCCGTTGACGGTAGAAGAATTATCTCAATTAAAAGATAATCAGATAGTTATATCTTATACTGATTTGGAGATGGTGTCGAAGGAAGATCTTTCGGTACTTCAACAAAAAAAAATAACGGCTTTGTCCTTAGATGATGCCTTGGATGCGAATGGCAATCGTTTGGTTTCCACCATTCTTGGCTGGAATGTTGATATTTCGGTAAAGTGTGTTGCTTTGGAGGATTTCCTTTTAGCGGTTTTCTTCGCACTCATTTTCACCGGCAACATAAGACATGCCGTGCAGAGAAATCCTGCATTATTGCAAATTATTTATTGTTATAAAGGAATTATCACCCATAAAAAACTGAGTGATAAATATTCTTTGCTGTGGAAAGATTTGTTATTGTTGTGTTGGGATTGGAATTAATCGCGATCAGGTTCCGGATCTAAGACTTTGCTATGATGTTTGAGCGAGCGTAATGTTATCATTATTAGAAACATAATGATACAAGCAACGCCGGAAATTCTTACATAATCATTACAACAATGAAATTCATTGAGATAAAAAGTGCGACCGTAATCAACGAGGGTAAAGCAAAGTGTAATAGCGAAAATGCCTGCATATTCTCTTCTCAAAACGGATTTAATATGAAAGGGAATACTTCCTTTTTCAAATTGTGAAAAGCGAGGTATAAATGCCGGTACTTTTTGTGACCATTCCAAGTAGGTATCTCCGAACTCGCGTTCCAAAAAACGTTCTTCAGCGAACATAATTCGTTCGTAGTAAAGCCAATAGATTAAAGAAACTATCAATAGAAAAGGGAGATCCATTATAAAAACGAGCAATCCGAGCCATATCAGGTAATTTCCTAAATAGAGGGGGTGGCGAACGATAGAATAGATACCTTTTGTATTTAATTGTTTGGCTAATTGTTTATCTGTATTACGACCTGAAGTTCCGTGTGGGGTGGTGCCGATGGTGTAGGCACGAACAACGATTCCCGAAATAGAAATCAACACGGATAGAATGGCGGTAGTAATTTTGAAGCAGCTATTTATATCGTTGTAACAATCAATAGATTGCGTAAACAATAGGATAGGGGAGCAAACAAGGAAAACAAATACGGGAACTATTCCGCGATGGCGAAACAAGAAATTCCCTTCTTTTTCTAATGAATGTATTAATGCCATAAGTGATTATTGCAATAAAAAAACGCTCGTGCAAGCGTTTTTTTATATGGAACATTCTACAAACCTCTTCTTTCTTTAATACGGGCTTTTTTACCTGTAAGACCACGTAAGTAGAAAATTCTGGAACGACGAACGACACCGCGTTTATTTACGATGATTTCGGAAATAAGAGGTGTATTAAATGGAAATATTCTTTCCACGCCAATACCGCCGGATATTTTTCTAACGGTAAAAGTCTTGGTTACACCGGTTCCGGTAATTTGCAAAACAACTCCTTGGAATTGTTGGATACGTTCTTTTGCACCTTCAATAATTCTATAAGATACGGTAATTGTGTCACCTGCTTTGAATTTCGGATTCTCTTTTTTTTCTACGAAATTGTCTTCAACGTACTGAATCAATTGGTTTTTCATCTCTCTTTTATGTTTTACTTTATTTACCAAAAATTTGGCTGCAAAAATACACATTTTTTTGATAGGTTTTCATTCCGAACAAAACTTTTTATTTTTTTTATTTATCTTTCTGTGATTGAACTCCTTTCAACCTGCAATATACCAGAGTTAATAAAAAATCATAATTTTTTTTTAAAAACTATTGTTAGTAAAAGAAATTATAGTAATTTTGTGCTGGATTCTTTTAAAATGAGAAAGGGTTATGACAATAAACCGAAGCATATTATAAATCAATAAATTATTAATTAAAATTTAAAACTATGAAACGAATTTTACAAACTACATTGTTGTTTATATCGTTGATAGCAGCAATAGTAACGGTGACCGGGCAAACGACCACCACCGTATGTGACGGCACAACGACGAACGAATATGTGCCGTTTATGGGTTACAATGCAGATTACAATTATACTCGAAGTCAGATGATTTATCCCGCTTCAACTTTGAGTGATTTGTATCCGGGTGCGCAAATTGAATCTATTAAATTTTATGGTAGTTCTGCAAAGAATCTAACGAGTGATAGTTGGAACGTTTATATATCAGAAGTTGCTTCTACTTCAATTTCTACATATTATGATCCGGCTACATGTACCGAGGTTTATTCGGGTACTTTATCTATTGTTGCTGATGGCAGCAATTATATTATGACTGTGTCATTTACTTCACCATATACTTATAATGGAGGTAATTTGTTGATAGGTTTTGACCAAACTTTAAAAGGGAGTTATAGTAGAGAGTATTGGAAAGGGATTTCTTCTACCGGTAGTTCTATCGGAAATTATTCATCAACGTCTGCTGCTGCTGCTGTTGCTACACAAAGAGATTTTCTTCCCAAGTTAATGCTTACCTATGTTCAGGGAACACCTCCTACTTGCCCGAGACCTACCGCTTTGGCAGCTTCTAACATTACCTCTAATTCTGCCGATTTGTCATGGACACTTGGTGGCAGTGAAACTTCATGGGAAATCGATTATAATGGTACAACAGAAGTTGTAACGGAAAATCCTTATGCTTTATCCGGATTGACAGACAATACCGACTATATGGTTCGCGTTCGTGCTATATGTTCCGAAACCGATACAAGTGATTGGAGTAATGCCATTACTTTTAAAACCTTGTGTAGTGCCCTGAGTGTTCCTTATACCCAAG
>CAYYHC010000093.1:0-8823 GCA_964471715.1 uncultured Lentimicrobiaceae bacterium
CGCCAACGATTGTAGCGGATACCCCGCAGCAGCGGTGGCTTTGCAGGTGAGAAGTGAAAGGTAAAAGTATTGGGGCAGGGATTTTAAGACAAGGTCAGGGAAGCCACCGCTGCGCGGAGTATGAGCGGAAAGCGTGACGGCAGTTTTTTAGGAGTGAGGTGAAAGATGAGAGGCAAAATTTGGGGGAATCGGACTTGTGGGGCGAAAAACTGCCGGGGCGCCCAAATAATAATTTTATAAAACTGTCGTTTATAGTTGATAATGCTGAAAAGAACCGTTTCTAATAATTTTTTGTACGACGGCAATTTTTACAAAAAAACATGTATTTTTGCAACTTAAATTTATACAATGAAAAAAATATCTCTCAGTTTGCTAATTTGTCTGTTTTGTGCGGTGAATTTTGCACAAAATGATGCTCCGTTGGATGAAAACAAGACAATAAAGCAAGATAAAAAAAAGATAGATGCTCCTGTAATTGTTAGAGATAGATTGGTATTTGATCTTTATCATACCATTTGGTTGGGCACACCTTCGCAAGGGAATTTTAATAAATTTAATCCCGGCTTTAATGTGTCGGCTATGTGGGATTTCTTGACTCCTAAAAAAGGTCCTGTTTCTTTTGGCTTGGGATTGGGTTTTTCTTATTATACGCAATTTTCAAATTGTGTGTTGAAGGCTGATAAAGAGGAAGATGTAATGAAATATTTCTTGATACCCGATAATATAGATTATGATTTAAATCGCGTATCTTATGTGAATTGCCATATTCCTTTTGAAATACGCTATCGTCATTCTTGCGGTTTTAAGGTGAGTGTCGGGATTAATGTCGGATTGGTTGCTGGATTGTCGCACCGCTACAAAGGTGCAGATTTTAACGGTGTTGACGGTGATGTTTTGAATTATAAAAATAAGGATTTTTACCATAAAGAGAAGTTTAGCGCCGATGTATTTATGAGAATGGGTTGGAAAGAGTTTGCGGTATTCTATTCTTATCAGATTAATAAGGTTTTTGAAGAAGGAAAAGGTCCAAGTATGAACAATATGTCTGTAGGACTTTCTATTAGTTTATTCTAAAAAAGTGATAGATATTGTTTCTTTAAAGCAATTGGCAGCATCTGATTTTTCGGAGATTGTAAATATCAGACGTTATTTGCATTGTTTTCCCGAATTGTCGGGAGAGGAGAAAAATACAGCCGATTTTATTGCCAAATGTTTGGGAACGATGCAAATTCCTTATCAAAAAAATGTGGCGGGATACGGAGTTGTGGCATTATTGTCGGGAACTGCAAAAAAAGGAAACCCTAAAACCATTGCTTTGCGCGCCGACATGGACGCATTGCCTATTCAGGAACTTTCAGATATAACTTATCGTTCTGAAAATGACGGTGTTATGCACGCGTGTGGACACGATGTTCACATGGCGGCATTATTGGGAACTTTGATGGTGCTGAATGAATGTAAGGATTCGTTTTCCGGTAACGTGAAAGCTATTTTTCAGCCTTCCGAGGAGGCGTATGAAGGGGGCGCACCCTTTCTAATTGATGCGGGCGTTTTGGAAAATCCGAAAGTGGATGCCATTTTCGGGTTGCACGCTACACCTGAACTGAAATCAGGAACTATCGGACTCCACAGTGGCGAATTTATGGCATCTACCGATGAAATACATTTGACCATCCACGGCAAAGGCGGGCATGCAGCGTTGGTGAACGAAACCGTTAATCCGATTATGATTGCCGCCAACCTATTGCAAACTATTGATAAGCGTGTTCGAGCTTTGAAACCCGATGAGGTGGAGATGGTGCTGTCGTTCGGGCGATTGATAGCCGAAGGAAGTACCAATATTATTCCGGAAAAGGCAGTCATTGCCGGGACTTTTCGCACTTTTAACGAGGCGTGGCGAAAAACGGTATTGGCGATGATACCTGCTATAGCAGAGGAAGTTGCGGGTGAGATGGGCGGAAAATGTGAGGTGAATATTAAAAACGGGTATCCTGTTTTGTATAATGATGAAGCTGTGACGGAAAGAGTTCGCGGCTATGCGTCTGAAGTTCTTGGAAAGGAAAATGTAATTGCCATCCCGAAGCGGATGACGGCGGAAGATTTTGCTTACTATTTGCAGAAAGTTCCCGGAACATTTTTACGTTTAGGAACACAATCGGCGGAAGGTCGGTATAATGCACCCTTACATTCTGCATGGTTTGATGTAGATGAAAGCGCACTGCAAACGGCGGTCACTTTGTTGAGTTGGCTGTCGTTGCGCGAGTTGACCGGAAATAATTGTTAAGGTGTAAATAAGATGTAGCGAAGTTCTTCTTTGCCGGCGATGTATTTGCACTCTTTGGATCTGCGAACGCACTCTTGTTGTATGGATGAATTGGTAATGTTGGTAGGGTGAATTTTGTCGGAAATCACTCTTGCTTTAATTACATTTCCGGCTTCATCTATGTGAACTTCAACGTAAACTCTTCCGTTTTCTTGTACATCAATGTACATATTAGGTTTTTTTCGCCATCCTCTACCGTCGTTACCATAGCCGATACCGCTGCCGATACCGCTGCCATTGCCGTCTCCAATGCCGGTACCGTGTCCGCTTCCCGTTCCGCTGCCGGTTCCCGTCCCGTGTCCGCTTCCGCTGCCGCCGCCCGTTCCGTTAAAGAGGGCATTCCGATTGACAATAGGAGAGGCTTTTTCCGGAGTTTTGTTGGTGATTGCGCTCAACGGTCGGTTGATGGTTGGTGCGTCGGGACTATTGTCGGTAACGATATTTTCCGATGGACTGCTTATGCCGGAGGATGAATGTTGTGGTGTACCGCCGCCCCCGCCGCCGCCCCCATATTCATTATCCAACTCAACCAAAATGATTTTCTTTGCCGGTGGAGGTGGATTCTCTTGTTTAAAGCTGCACAATAATAGGAAAATGAGCAGAATTCCCGTTGATACGAGTGTTCCGCCGGCCGAAATAAGTTTATATTTCTGTTCCCTGTTCATAATTAATCTTTTCCTTCGGTGGCTAATGCTACTTTATATCTCTCTTGTTGATTGGCTTCCAATTCGTTATTTAAAACATTTAAAATATCCATGATTTCAACCACATTTTCAATCGGTACGGATTTGTCGGAGCGTAAAATTATCGCACGTTGTTCCGATTTGTCGTTTTGAGCGGCATCTCTTAGTGCAGGTAATAAACTATCAGCTACCGTAGTATGAAAATCGTTTCCTTTTCCTTCTGGATTAACGTAGTAATTCTTCAATGAATCAATGTAAACTTCGATATTGCGGGGTGTATTTTGTTTGCCTGAATTGCTGGCAGGGAGTGCAAGTTTAATAACGTTTGGCGACACTAACGTAGAGGTAATCATAAAGAAGATGAGTAGTAAAAATACCAAGTCTGACATGGAGGTACTATTCATCTCCAATCTCGTCTTGTTGTGTAATTTGATAGCCATAACTTGTTATTTTTAAACCGGTTCGTGCAATAAATCCATAAATTCTGTTGTCTTAGCCTCCAACATGTGAACCACTTGCGAAATTTTAGAAACTAAAACGTTGTAAAAGATGTAGGCAATGATACCGACAATTAAGCCGGCGACGGTCGTAATCATCGCAGTATAGATACCACTTGAGAGTACCGTAATATCTAAGTTGTTGGGGTTGGCGGCCATTGCATGGAAGGCAATTACCATTCCCACAACGGTTCCCAAAAAACCCAACATGGGGGCAATACTTGCGGTTGTAGCCAATACGGAAACTCGTTTTTCCAAGCGTTGAACTTCCAACTGCCCCGTATTTTCGATCGCAGCGGAAATGTCGTTGAGGGGTTTGCCAATACGTGACAATCCTTTTTCAATCATTCTTGCCAACGGCGTATCGTTACCTTTGCAAAGTGCTACGGCAGAATCCAATTTGCCAGTGTGAATGAAATCACGAATATTATTCATAAAATTTCGTTCCTCTTTGGCTGCATTGTTGATGGTGAGCCAACGTTCAATAAAAATGTATATTTCTAATACAAACAATAATAATATCGGAACCATTATCCATAAACTATTGGGGTCAAAGACCAATTTATAGATACTGAGTTCTTCAACTTCTAACAAAAATGGAATTCTCATAAGATTATTTTTTTAGCTGAAAAAAAACTAACGATTTAATTTTTTTATTATTGTTATTATTCTTTTTTCTAACAGAACAATGTTGATATTCTTTTGTGCCGTTCAATGAAATCCTCTTTTTTAATCTATAATTTTGTATGTTTTTTATATAAAGTAAAATTTAATTATTAATATGCGCGTTTTATCTAATTATCAGGCGAGTAGTGAAGGTTCAGGAAAGAAGAAAAAGAGAGCTAAGTCATCCTCTTCCAAAAAAAATGGACAAAATACTAAAGGCGCTTCTACATCTAAAAGCAAAGTTTTTAGTCCGCAAATGATTAAAGTTTATGGAATCTTATGTATGTTGTTCAGCATTTTGTTGGCGATTTCTATTCTCTCTTATTACTTTACATGCGAGAAAGACCGAAAATTTGTTATGGTTGCCGATGAAGAATTAGGGAATTGGGTAGGAAATGTCGGCGCTTATTTGGCCTATTTCTTTGTGGATTTTATTTTTGGCGTTTTCTCAATCGGTTTTCCGTTTCTCTTTTTCTTATATGGTGTCAAACTGACTTTTGAAAGAACTTTGCTGCCTTTAGTCCCCACCACGATGACCACTCTTCTGACAATGGCTTGGGCATCAATGACTTTGGCTCTGTTTGTGCCGGAGAAATTTGAATTTGCCGCCGGGAATTTCGGCACTTTTATTACCCATTTTTTAGTTGATAAAACCGGTGGTATCGCTACTTTTTTCATTCTATTGGCACTATTGCTGATTTTGCTGATACTCTGTTATAACCTTTCTACCGATAAAATTCTTCTGCTTTGTTCAAAATTTAATGTCTTCAATAGAAAGAATAAAAGTGATAAAAAACGTAGATCTGACGAAGACCAAGACCAAGACGATGACGAAGACCAAGACGATGACGAAGACCAAGACGATGATGGAGACGAAGACTATGACCATGATGAAAGAAATTTGGAATCGCAAAAACTTCCCGATTTGTATATTACCGGCAGAAACGAATTGAGTAAAGAATATGACAAAAATGTAATTCATTTTGAACCGGAGGCAGAACCAAATCATTCCGGTGAGGAGAAAAAGAAAAACAAAGACAATGAGTCGGAAGTCCCGTTGGATATTATCAATTCCAATGCGTTGATGGCTAAAGATGAGTCGGATGAAAATGACGAAGCGGAAGAAAATGATGATTTGTCGATTGAAGATGCTGATTCATCGGAAGTTACACCGGATGATGTTGCTAATATGGAAGACTATGATCCTCGAAAAGATTTATCGACGTATAAGTTCCCGACGTCCGATTTGTTGTTGGACCACGCTTCGGCAGTGGTGGATGAACAAATCAAAATGCGCGACCTTCGTGCCAATAAAGAGAAAATTGAAAAGACGCTTAAAAACTTTGGAATTCCTATTCAACGGATTTTTGCAACTGTCGGTCCTACGGTAACGCTGTACGAAATTGTGCCTGCCGAGGGAGTCAGAATCAGCAAAATTAAGAACTTGGAGGACGATATCGCATTGAATTTGGCGGCTTTGGGCATACGTATTATTGCCCCAATCCCCGGAAAGGGAACCATTGGTATTGAAGTGCCTAACTCCGTGCCTCAAATGGTGCCGATGAAGGATATTATCATTTCCGATAAATTCCTCAACAATAAATATGATTTACCAATAGGTTTGGGTAAAACAATTAGTAATGAGCCATTTGTGGTTGACTTGGCTAAAATGCCCCACCTCCTAATGGCAGGAGCTACCGGTCAGGGAAAATCGGTCGGATTAAATGCCGTTATTGCATCTTTATTGTACAAAAAACATCCTGCCGAACTGAAATTCGTATTAATTGACCCGAAAAAGGTGGAATTTACACTCTATTCCATTATCGAAAATCACTACTTGGCGACACTCCCACAGTCAGAAGAACCGATTATTACCGATACCAAAAAGGTGGTTTACACTCTTAACTCACTCTGCGCCGAAATGGATGCCCGTTACGATTTGTTAAAGTATGCAAAAGTGCGCAATATTAAGGAATATAACGCCAAATTCTGCTCCCGTATGCTCTCACCTGCCAACGGACACCGCTTTTTGCCTTATATCGTATTGATTATAGATGAGTTCGGGGACTTAATTATGACTGCCGGTCGTTCGGTGGAAACGCCCATCGCACGCTTGGCGCAGTTGGCACGAGCCATCGGTATTCACTTGGTTATCGCCACTCAACGTCCTTCCGTCAATATTATCACCGGCATCATTAAAGCAAACTTCCCCTCCAGAATTGCTTTCCGCGTCTCTTCCAAAATTGACTCGCGAACCATTTTGGATTGCGGCGGCGCTGACCAGCTGATCGGTAAAGGCGATATGCTGCTCTCTACCGGTAGCGACCTCGTGCGTTTGCAGTGCGCTTTCATTGATACTCCTGAAGTAGAAGAACTTACTAAATATATCGCCGATCAACAAGGCTACCCCGAACCATTTTTCTTACCGGAATACTCTGAGGAAGAAGAAAATATTGATAGTGAACCTATTGACGCTGACAGCATCGACCCTTGTTTTATGGATGCCGCCACTTTAATCGTGCAAACGCAACAAGGCTCCACTTCGATGATTCAACGGAAAATGAAGTTGGGCTACAACCGCGCCGGCAGAATTATGGATCAAATGGAAGAATTTAAAATTGTGGGTTCATCTAACGGCAGCAAAGTACGGCAGGTAAATGTGAAAAGTATGGAGGAATTACGAGCCATTTTCCAAAATATGGGATTAATTTAAAACCGGTTATATGATAGTTTCCGTATCAGATGTTCGCGAAAGTGAGCAATATACAATGAAAAATGAACCCATTTCTTCACTGAATTTGATGGCACGTGCCGCCGATACTTTTACCATGCAGCTGTTGAAAGAGGTGGATTTATCTTCTTTTGACAAAATATTGATCTTTTGCGGACCGGGAAACAATGGCGGCGATGGCTTGGTGACGGCGCAATTGCTGGCACTGCAAGGTTGGCAGGTGGAAGTCGTTTTGGCAGTCGGAAATAGTAATAAAAGTGCAGAATTTGAAGAAAATTGGGCTAAATTGAAGCAACTTCAAGCCCAAAAGCAAAATTTGACTTGTGTTCATTTTGAAGATATCAAAGACGTTCCGCCCTATCCCACGACCCATTTATTGGTAATAGACGCACTTTTTGGAATCGGACTTTCGCGTCCGCTATCCGATTATTTTGCAGATGTTGTTTTTTATATCAACAACTTACGAAGTATTGAAAGAACCATGCAACTTTATAAAACGTTGATTGTCGCTCTTGACATCCCATCGGGCTTGTTTGCCGATAAGCATACTTCTTTACAATCGCCATGCGTTTTTGCTAATGTCACTTATACTTTTCAATGGATGAAATGGGCGTTTCTTTTGCCCGAAAATGCCGACAGGGTAGGCGATGTTTCTGTTTTGGATATTGGATTACAACTTCCTCCTGAAAAAATAATTTATTCATTACTTATTGATAATGAGTTAGTTAATAAACTTTATATTCCGCCTCGCAAATTTGCGCACAAAGGAAGTAACGGACATGGATTGTTGATTGCCGGTTCCGAAAGGATGCCCGGGGCAGCGGTTTTGTCGGCGACGGCGGCGATGCGCGGGGGAATTGGGAAATTGACGGTTCATACGGTGGATGCTGTCGCCAATATTTTGCCGATTTCTTTACCTGAAGCGATTTTGGATAGAGATGCCAACTTGTCTTCCGTTTCGCAAATAAATTTCGATACAATGCCCGCGCTGCAGGCTATCGCGGTGGGACCCGGCATTGGCACTTCGCAACGTACGGAATCGCTGCTCAAAGACCTGATGACCGAAGTGCACTCGCCGCTTATTTTGGATGCGGATGCCCTGAATATTTTGGCAAATCATAAAACGTGGCTGGCATATTTGCCCGCATTTTCTATCTTAACTCCTCATTTTAAGGAACTTGAGCGATTAATGGGACCGGTAAAAGATGATTTTGAAAGAATCGAAAAAGTGCGCAATTTTGCCAATAAATATAATGTTATCGTGGTTGTAAAAGGCGCTCATAGCCTTGTCGTCCTTCCTAACGGCAAAATTTTTGTTAATACGACGGGCAATCCCGGAATGGCAACCGCCGGAAGCGGTGATGTCTTGACCGGTATTCTATTAGCTTGTATGTCAAAAGGTTACTCACCTGAGGTGGCGGCAATCTTGGGGGTATATCTGCATGGCAAAGCGGGTGATTGTGCCTTGGAAAACGAATCCGAAGAGAGTTTGATTGCCGGTGACATTTGTAAATATCTCGGCAACGCCTTTAAAACAATGAGGTAGTTTTTAGCATTTTATTTATCATTATTTGGGCGCCCCGGTTCGCCTCATCAATTCCGTAATCAACTGATTATCTCATATTTCCGGCTCACCGTCACGCTTTTCGCTGCTACTCCTCGCAGCGGCGGCTTTCCTGACCTTGTCATAAAATTCCTACCCCAATACTTTCCCTTTTCCCTTTCTCTTTTCACCTGCAAAGCCACCGCTGCTGCGGGGTATCCGCTACAATCGTTGGCGCGCATGGAGCAATTCGTAAGGCAATCCACAATTGGCAATTGAAAGTCGGGACGAATGGTAGAGACGGTGCATACATAGAAATGGCGATTAACCCAACTTTCACACCCTAAATTACGTTTTTATTGCTGTACAGCAAATTGGTG
>CAYYHC010000094.1:0-8785 GCA_964471715.1 uncultured Lentimicrobiaceae bacterium
TGATTTTCCACGTACCATCCTGCTGCAACTTTTGTGCCGCACGCTAACGCTTCGATGCAGGTGGTGCTGGCGGAACAAACCACACAATCGGTTTGGCAAAATAAATCTGCCATTTCTTGTGCGGACAATCGTGAAAGATAACGAACTTTTTTGTTCTCTTTTTTACCATTGTGCGGTTGGTACGCATCTCCTACTACAGCAATAATAGATTGAATTTGAGTATTCTGCAATAAAATATCAATATATTTTCCGGTCAAATCGTACGAATCGCTGCCTCCAAAACATACTACCACATTTTCTATTTTTTCTTTTTGTGAACGGCATTTTATATTTTTTGCGGCTTCCAAAAAAGGTTTCCGTAATAATGCCCAATCCAACCCTAAGCAAAGTTTTGTATCAGGTTCTATATCAAAATTTTCCGGTTTATTGTTTCCATGATTAATCACCACATCGGCTACATAATGTTTGTCGTGCATATCGTCGATGCAAACTAAGGTGCAACCTTTGGCTTTAATGGCTCGTTGATAATCGGTGGTAAAGAAGTAATTATCCAAAAACACGATTTCATCACCGGTAAGATAATCCAAAAACAGGGCAAATTTAGTTTCATCATGGGGTAATGCTATCAATGGACAAATGTTTTTTGCTTCATTCCTTTGGTATTCTGTCGGAGTTTGGGTAAAAAATGTGCAATCGAATTCATTTTTGAGCATATCCGCCAATGCAAGGGTTCGGATAAAATGTCCGTAACCTATATCGGCACCGGCATCCGCCCGGAAATATATTTTTTTGCGATTATTCATGGTTTTCTCCTTTCTCAATAATTTGCCAATAGCCGCCTTTGTCGGGGCCAATGCGGGTGAGAACACCTTTTTGTTTGAGTTTTCCTATATATTCACGGACTGTTGTAAACCCGATTCCAAGTTGTTCTGCTATTTGTTTTTGAGTAATTGTTGTATTATTTTTAATTTTCTCAATAATTTTTCTTTCAAGAGGTGTAATTAATTGTAGGTTTTCTGTAGGGTTTTCTGTAGGGTTTTCTGTAGGGTTTTCTGTAGGGTTTTCAAGGTCTTCAATTTTTTTAGCATACATCGTTACCAAAAAGCCACCGTTCCGTTCTTTGAAAGTGGGTTCAACCAAACCATAAGCGGTGCAAATATCACATATTCTTCTGATTCCGCTCCCGAATTGCTCAATCAAATCAATATCTTTAAACGCTTTGGCAATCAATTTGTTTCTTGATTTTGAGGAATAATTGCCTGACAACAATTGTTCGACGGTTAAATCTCCGTATAATAATCCGGGATTGTAAAACTCAATTTTGTCATCAAAAATTTTAATAATGGAATTTCCTGAATCTCGATAATCTCGGTGAACAATCATATTAATTACAATTTCGCGAATGGCATCAAGCGGATAATTATATCGTTCAGTATGTTGAGGTTCACCTGTCACGATAATTTCTACCATCAGATTTTTTTTGATGAATTGCATCGTTTCTTCGACCTCTGTAAATAAATCGGTACTGAGATACAATTTGTCGATAATGGTAATTTCGCTTTTAAATCTTCCAATCTGCAAATCGGTAAAAAGACAATTATCTTTGGCAAAAAGTAAATATGCGCCCATCGTCAGATTACCATCTTTCAAGTATTCTAATTTAGATAAAAAATCAACTTCGCTCATGTCGAAGCGATGCCCGATTTTGTTTTCTATTTTGAACATATAATTTCTAACTTTTTGCAACGAAATATCATTGATGGAACGAGTATTATCAATATAGTAGTCCCAACTTGTATTCTTAGTGCGCAAATGTTCATCGGCAATTTCCATAACCGACATTTGATGGTTGGAATTGGTAGTACGTTTATAAAAACGTCCTTGAATTGATACCGGTTTGATGGGGTATTCTGCAATTTGCAGAACAACAATTATTTTGTCATCAATGGTTATTATTTCGGCATCCGGTGTCAGCTGCGGTTCGGTTTTGCTTTTTATTTCATTAATCCATTGTTGAACGCTTTCATTAGAAACATCGCATCCTACAATTTTCCCTTTGTCGGAAACACCGACCAACACGCTGCCGCCTTTGGTATTGGCAAACGCCACCAATGATTCGATAGTGGCAACATTGAAACTGCTTTTAAATTCAACGGTTTCGCTTTCGCCTTGTGAGATGAGTTGTTGTAGCGTTAATTCATTCATTGCCGTCTCCTTTCTCAATAATTTGCCAATAGCCGCCTTTGTCGGGACCAATGCGGAAGAGGATACCTTTCTGTTTGAGTTTTTTAATGTTGTTTTCAATAGCAGTGGTGCTAACTTTCAGAATAACTGCTAAATTAGGTATCGTAACATATTTATCCCGATAAATTGCATGCAATATTTTTAATTGATTTTCACCCAACTTTTCACCCAACTTTTCACCCAACTTTTCACCCAACTTTTCAAAATTATCATTTTCCATTGAAATTGTTGAAGGTCTCAAAGAAATCTTTTGTTGCAAATAGGATAATGAAGCATAACATCCATTTCCTTCAGCAATAAATTTATATTTCATGGTCGGATAATTGGCAATTTCTTTACGAATACGGGTAAAACCGCTACCATATTTTTCAATATCTTTTGTAAGGTAAAATGCCTCAGCGATCAATTTGTTTCGTGTACTTGCCGAGTATTGGTCTGTGTTTAGTTGTTCAAGGGTGATGTCCCCATATAGTCCCGATGGATTAAAAACGACGAGTTCATTATCAAATATTTTGATTTGAATATCGGTAGAACTTGTGTAATCTCTATGAATGATGGAATTGAGTATAATTTCACGAACTGCATCCAACGGATATTCAGGAATTTCGGTTCTTTGAGTATTGGCATCAACAATATGAATATCAAAAGCAAATTTCAAATGGCCGATTATCGTTTGCATGGTTTCTTCGACCACTTGGAATAAACTGCCGTTCAACATTTTATCGGCAATAATGAGCGATGGCGTTTTAAAACGGCCAATATGGACATTGTATCCAATATTATCTTTTCCGAAGAGCAGGTACGCTGCATTGGTAGGTCGTTTATCTTCTAAAAGTTTCAATTTTTGGAGATTGTCTATCCAATCATTTTCTTGCAAAGAAAAACGTCCGGCCTCATTGACTCGCTGAATGAAATAAAGCACCTTCTTCTCATCAATGTCTTCTAATGTTTTGCCAATCGCCGGGTATGAATCCCAAGACAAATTGCGGGATTGCAAACTTAAATTGCTAATCTCAACTGCCGATAGCGGGTGATTGGAATTGGCACGGCGTTGAAAATATCTTCCTTTTAGAGAAACAGGCTTTACGGGATATTCGGCAACGTTCAGAACAACAATTGTTTGTCCGTTCTGTTCCTCAATATCGACATTGGGAATAATGGCCGGAATAGTTTTGCTTTTAATCTCGTTCAGCCATTCAGCTATCGTTTCTTGTGCCAATTGTACGCCTTCAATCTTACCCTTATCCGACACGCCGACCAGCACGCTGCCACCTTTGGTATTGGCAAACGCCACCAACGATTCGATAGTGGCAACATTGAAACTGCTTTTAAATTCAACGGTTTCGCTTTCGCCTTGTGAGATGAGTTGTTGTAAAACGAGTGCATCCATGATAAAATTATTGATTACTATTCAACAATTTATATTTCATTTCCGCCAATTTCCAATCTGTTTCGTTGTCAATGTCTTGTACTGCAGTTTCTTCTACAATAATGCCACCAATATTTAAAGAAGCGTAATTGGTAAGAAAGAAGATTTTTGAATGAGTACACATAATAATCATCTTTGAAATGAATGGTAATCTTTATTATACGTTGTTTTGTTGAACATCAGAATTTATATTAGAAATATTTTTATGCATATTCATAAATGTATAAATATCAGTATTTAAAATAGGAGTCCCATTATACAATTCTTTATAAAGAATATTTGCGAGTTCAAAGTCTTTTTCTTCATCAATAGTTAATCTGTATTTTGGAGCTATAATAGGATAATCAATACATTTGAACTTTTCCATTCTTTTCCAAATATATGGGGTAACATGTTCAAGTTCAATAGGTAACTTCGCATTATTGTATGCTTCTTTGAGACTATCAAAAGAGAATACTTCGACACCTGTTCCTAATGGAGCAGATTTACAAGTTATATAATCTGCCTTACCGATTGAGTCTATCATTTTATCTGCAAGAATCCAATCTACAAAAGGATTATCGCATGTAGCACGAACAATTGTTTCAGAACCATACTTTATTGCGCAATTATAAAAACGGGATAAAACATTTTCTTCACTACCTCGATAGAATTCATAGTTTTTCTTCGTAAGGAAAAGTGCCAATTTGTCGTTTGCCGTCGTATCGGGAATTGCAAAAACAATTTTATCAATATTCTTTGCTAAAGAAAGTCTTTCATAGACATGTTCCACTATCGTTTTTTGTGATTGTCCCAACAACATTAAAACTTTGTTTGGCAATCTGGTTGAAGTTAATCTAGATTGAATAATGCATAAAGTTTTTACCATATTGTCCATCCTCCATCAATAATTAAATTTTGTCCCACAATATAGTTGGCAGCATTTGAAGAAAGGAAAACCACACCTCCTTTAATATCATCCGGATTTCCAATACGTTTTGCCGGATTCTTTGCACTAAGTCGACGTACGAATTCTTTATTTTCTTGAACTTTTTCAGAAGGATAAGCTCCCGGAGTTATACAATTAACACGTATGCCTCGTTTAATGAGATATGCGCCATAATACTTTGTCATTTGAATAACTCCTGCTTTCGCTGTACCATAATGTACAGGATTTAGAAATGGGGCACAAACATCATCATATAATGATAAATCAGGAGAAACGACACCATACATTGAGGCAATATTCACTATACTCCCTCCCTCTTTCATAAAAGGCAGCACCTCATTAATGCATCGAGCAACACTTGTAATAACACCATTTAAAGTATGTTCCCACATTTCATCTGTGAGTTCTTCAGGAAGTTTGCCACCTCCTTCAATATAAGCCGCATTATTGACCAAAATATCGATATGAGAATGTCTTTTGGCAATTTTTAAAAAACACTCTTTAACGCTGGTTGTATCACATATATTTGCTTCACAAAAGTAGACGTTATCAATGCCGCTAAATAAATTATCAAACTTACTTTTACTACGACCAATTACATACACATAAGAAGCACCGGCTTCTAACATTCCTTCAACCATGGCATGACCCAAATGACCTGCCCCTCCTGTTACTATAACTACTTTTCCATCAAGTTTAAAACTATTGATTACATTCATTTTAGTTCCAATTAATAGGATTTAATAATTCTTTTTCTTTTACATCAATACCATATATTTCATCAATAACATTCGAATTTATAGAATATTGTGTACTTCGAATATTCGATTCAAATTGTTGCAGATTGTCAACACCAAATAATACTCCATTAATATAAGGGTTAGCTAATACAAAATTCATTGCCATAACATCAATGTTTATAGAATTTTTTTTAGCACAACATTTGATTCTGCTCAAATCATTTTTCAAAGGTTTTAATCGATCAGGAAGATTGTCAATATCCATAAAGAATAAACCTTGCAAAAAAACGGAACGAGTATGTATTTCTATTGTTCGTTTTCGGAGTAGCGGAAAGTATGGTTCAAATTTTCTATCCATAAGATTATATGGAAATTGCACTATGTCAAATTCAACATTATTGTCCAATAGATATTGAAGCTGTTCCGGTTGATAAAGGGAAAAACCTATTTTATCAATTCTCCCTTCAGATTTTAGTTTACACATATCATCCCATATTTCTGGTTTTTCAATAAAAAAATCAAAGTGATGAATAAGATATCCGTATAATTTTTCTTGTCCAAGTTTTTGCAAACTTTCATTAAAGGTTGTGACAACATTTTTATTAGAACGAGGATATTTTGAAATAATATTGAAATGTGAATTGGTGTGTTTTAATGCAATACCCAAGACATTTTCGCTACAACCATAAGCGGAAGAAGTATCTAAAGTCTTTATTCCATTATTGTATGCGGCATTAATAATAGAGTCTACTTCTGTTTGATTGGGTTGACCTTGATAATTATTGATACCATAATTCAAACCAAACTGTACTGTACCTAATACCAATTTTTCAACATTCATTTTTCATCATCTTACAAATTCCATTATTTTTTCAATTACATAATTCTGTTCTTCGTCCGTAAGTGTAGGATACATTGGCAGACTGAGACAATGTTCGTAATAGTTTTCCACAACGGGCAAATCACCTTTTTGATTTCCTAAATTTTGGTAATATGGTTGAAGGTGAACAGGTTCGTAATGCACTTGAGCAAAAATATTATTTTTACGCAAGTGGTTGTACAATCCTAATCTATCAGCGATTTGGATAATATAGAGATGATACGCATGGTAAACGTGTTCATCGACTTTCGGGGTAATAATAGACGTATTGTCTTGAAAAGCAGTGTTATATTTTTGAGCAATTTCTTGTCGACGTTGTAAACTCCAATCTAACCGTTTAAGTTGAGATATTCCCAAAGCTGCCTGAAAATCGGTTATACGATAATTATACCCCAAATCAATCATTTCATAATACCAACCTCCGTGGTTTTCATGCATCAAATCCTGATTTTTGGTAATACCATGCGTTCTATACAAACAAACTTTTTCGTAAAGCTCTTTATTGTTGGTTGTTACCATGCCGCCTTCGCCGGTAGCTATGTGTTTAACGGGATGAAATGAAAAACAGGTTAAATCGGCAAAATGTCCGTTTCCAGCAAATTGTTTATTTCCTTTGGTGTCAGTAAAATAAGCACCCGGAGCATGACAAGCATCTTCAATTATCCATAGGTGATATTGTTCTGCGATGGCTTTTAATTTCTCTCCATGAATGGGATAGCCGGCAAAGTCAACGGGAATAATACCTTTATAAAAACCATTCGGTTTGGATTGAAGCATTTGTTCCAATTTTTCTAAATCGATGAGGTAGTTGTCCTTGTCAATATCGCAAAAGCATACATTTGCGCCGCAATATCTTACACAATTGGCAGATGCAGCAAAAGTGAGTGGTGTAACAATCACATTATCACCTTGTTTGACATGAAGTGCCATTGTTGATAGATGCAAGGCTGCGGTGCCGTTACAAACTGCCACTGCATATTTTGCCCCAACTTTTTGCGCAAAAGCTTGCTCAAATTCTGCAATTTTAGGACCTTGCGTCATATAATCGGATTTCAGCGTTTCCACTACTGCCTGAATATCCTCTTCTGTTATGTATTGATGTCCGTATGAGATTGGTTTCATTTTTTTTATTTTGACTGATGACGATGACTGATGACGATGACTGATGACGATGACTGATGACTGATGACTATGACTGATGACGATGACTGATGACTGATGACGATGACTGATGACTATGACTATGACTATGACTGATGACTATGACTATGACTATGACTATGACTATGACTGATGACTATGACTGATGACTGATGACTATGACTGATGACTATGAATTGGAAATTTTTTTTATGAATGCAGCGAGTCGACGTTGTATAGATTGCAGTTGGGATAGTAAGGATTCGTATTCATAAGGAATGTAATTCAAATTGTATGCTATAATAAGTTGTGTTTCTAATTCATAAGCAGAGCCTAAAGCAATATTCAGAAAATGTTTGAAATCTTTTGTCGTTCCTCGACCGGATCCTTCGGCAATATTGGAAGCTATCGAAGTAGAGGACCGTTGCATTTGACTTATTAATCCATATTGTTCATAATCAGGCATCTCTTTACAGATTTTATAAATATTTATGGTTAATTGAACAGCATCCTTCCAAAAATCATATTCTCTAAAGTTTCTCATAGCAATTTTAGTCTTCGTCTTTAGTCTTTGTCTTAAGTCTTAGTCTTAGTCTTAGTCTTAGTCTTCATCTTTTCTCTTCGTCTTTTCTCTTCGTCTTTACTCTTCGTCTTTTCTCTTCGTCTTTACTCTTCGTCTTTACTCTTCATCTCACCTCTATTTCACCACAAACCCCGCATCACAATATTTTACAATCTTATCTCGCATAGATTCAATTGTTTCCCATTCTTCGTTTTGATCGGAGCTGTAATGAAAGCCTTCCGGAACGGGAACAGCGTGGTGATGTTGCAAATACTCTTCGGTTTGGTGTTTGAAAGATACTGATGGCAATATAGCATAATATTGTCCTAAATCAATGGTATTCAATGCATCCGTAACGGTAATCATTTCTTCGTGCAACTTTTCACCCGGACGAATCCCAATTTCCACAATTGGTAAATTCGGAGCAATAGCTTTGGCTACATCAGCAATATGATAAGATGGAATTTTGGGAATAAAAATTTCTCCTCCCAAATGATGCTCAATGGCAAACATTACTAAAGCCACACCAGCTTCCAACGAAATATTAAAACGTGTCATACGCATATCGGTAACAGGCAGTTCTTTTGCTCCATTATCGCGTTTATTAATAAAAAATGGAATTACCGAACCGCGTGATCCCATTACATTTCCATAACGAACTACAGAGAATTTAATATCTTTTGAACCGCTAATATTATTGGCTGCCACAAATAATTTGTCGGAGCACAACTTGGTAGCTCCATATAGGTTGATCGGAGCGCAAGCCTTATCGGTTGAAAGTGCCACCACATGTTTTACCCCAGATTCTAAGGCCGCATTAATTACATTTTGGGCACCATGAATGTTGGTTTTAATGCACTCT
>CAYYHC010000095.1:0-8725 GCA_964471715.1 uncultured Lentimicrobiaceae bacterium
TGTCATTCCGAACGCAGTGAGGAATCTCCGGCAAATGGCTTTTTTCTGTACGTTTTCGCTCCCAACCCATCTTTTTGGAGAAAATAAAAATAAATGATTTTTGGGATCTTTGAGTGAAAATAAATATTAATCAATTGAGAATGAAAAATATAGCTTGAATATTTATCGCTAAAAAGAGAGTAGTGTGAAACCGCAATCCAATTCTATTCGTCTGCATTAATACCGAATGAGAGTATGGTTTTTCCTTGTGGCACTTTTTTATCACCCAAAGGAAGAACCATTAAACGATGCGTCGGAATACCTTGTGTCGTAAGTTGATTGATTATCATTGTATTACGTCTTTCAATATTATTCATGATTTGTTGTCCCAATAATGCCGGTTCGTAAAGTGACAAGCATTTTGACGCCAAATTACCACCGGAAATAGTATCGTTAAGACGACTTTCAACGTAAGCCACAAATTCGGAATCACTGTTTTTAATGTTGGCAATGTTCTGAAAATCGGATGGCTCAATATTCGGTTTGTTGTTTTTGAATTGGTAGTATGCTTTTTTAGTGTTAAAAATGGCATATTCTTCCATATTTTCTTCTTTGTCCATCGATTGTTGTAAGGTTAAGGTGAGGTCAGGTTTCGCTTTCATTGCTTCCGCCACTTTGTTGAGACGGTCGTACGATTCGCTGCCTAATCCTTGCGGATGAATAGGATACTCAATATCGGCAAAAATGTCGGGCGTGCCGCCAATGGCTTCGGCGATAAGATCAAAAGGTGCTGCAATTACCTTCACCAATAAGTCCCCAAGCGTTTTGAAGATGATTTTTCGATAAGAAAAATCGGGTGAGTTGATGTCGCCTGAAACCGGTAAGTCAAAAGTGATTTTGCCTTTACGGTCGGTTAAAATATAGAGTGCCGTGCGCAATGGTATGTCATATTCGCAAGGAATATTTTTTAACTTCTTATCAACCTTGCAGTTATAAATATCAATTTTATTGTTGCTTTTGATTAAGTTGTTTTCGAGGGTGTTGCTGCTTGCAAACGACAAAACGCCTTCCTTAATCGGATATGCCAAGTATTCAACGCAATAAGCTGAAACGTTGGGCATTTGGAAATTGCGTAACAATACATTGAGTTTTTGATTTTTAAGATTGGCTAAATTTCCCGTCCAATTTGCTTTCAACTGACCGGATGTGCCCACCACTGCATTTAATTTGACATCCATTGACTCGTTGAATGTAAAATTGGCAACGTCAATATCTATTTGATTGACAGGAATTGAAAGGGCTTGACGCAAAGTATGATCATTATAAGTGATAGAAGATTGTTTAACGGAAAGTTGTGCAATTTTAAAATCGAACGGTGCATGTGTGTCGGAAGATTCGGCGTTCTGGGCAGTAGTGTCCGCCGGAGTAGCAGCGTCGGTGCTTTCGGTGGAGGCAAGCAATTGATCAATCGTATTTCCGTCTTTGAATGCGTCGTAGGTAAAATTAAGTCCGGTAGTGGTTATTTCGTTGAAATGGAAAAGATTATGTTGAATGTCAATACTATCGATTTCGATGGTTAAATTCCGAATCGAAGCGAGTGGTTTGTTTTCTAAAGTAGTGGCTGAGAGGTCGGAAAGTGTGATATCTCCTTTTGCGGTGATATCAAAAATGTGTTCCATTTTGCCCTTGATAACCAAATTGGTGGTAAGTTTGCCTCTAAAAGAGTTAATGTTCAAAAATTGTTTCAAATAAGGCTCAACACCCGACAATGAGAATTGATTCATCTGAATGTGAAGATTATAACCACTTGTTTCGATGGCATATAACAATTTAAGCGTCAAATCGCCGCCGTCAGCAAATTTCAAGTTCACTCCGATATCGGTTTTTTCATTACTAAAGTAAATTTGCGGAATGGCTAATGCCAATTCTTTCATATTAAAACGGCTGTTCACCAAAACATCGTGATAGCTTACGGCTCCGTTAATCAACGTAATATTCTGTAAATCAAAAGTCCAAGTGCTCTTTTCTTCTTTTTTCGTCGTATCTTCCTTCGAAGTAAAATGCTCAATGATGTCGGTAAAGTTAAAGCGGTCGCCATTTTGAACGATGACCACATTGGGACTGTCGAGTGTGATTTCGGTAAATTGAAGTTGCTTGGAGATTAATTTCAAAAGCGAAACATTGACATTCAATTGATTGAAAGTAAAAAAATTATCTTTATCATTTTGTTCCAAAACGGTAAAATTCTTGATATTGACGTTTCCCGTAAATATGTTAATCGTCAAATCGTCCATTTTTACGATTCTGCCACAAATTTTTTTACTATTTTTTCAATATAACTATGAGCTATAGGTGAGATTATCAATGAGATAATCAGAATGAATATCACTATACTTCCAAACACGATTAAGGTGATTTTAAGCCACTTTTTCATTTTTCGATTAAAGACTCTTACAAAATTTTAAACTCATATCAATGCTGTTGATATGATGGGTGAGTGCACCGACGGAGATGAAATCTACACCGGTTTCGGCATATTTTCGCAAAGTTATGTCTGTGATTCCACCCGAAGCTTCTGTTTCGTATTGATGGTCAATGAGTACCAATGCTTCTTCGATTTGTTCGGGGGTAAAATTATCGAGCATGATACGATGAATGCCGCCATGTTTTAGAACACGTTTGACATCATCGAGGGTGCGGGTTTCAATTTCGATTTTCAAATCCAATTTATTATCTTTTAAATACCTGATTGTCTTATCAATAGCTTGTTCAATACCACCGGCAAAGTCAATATGGTTGTCTTTAAGCATAATCATATCGAATAGTCCGAAACGATGATTTTGCGCACCACCCACTGTGACGGCATACTTTTCGAACCAACGCATGTTGGGAGTGGTTTTGCGGGTATCCAAAATAGTGACGGGCGTTCCTTCCACCATTTTTACATAATGGTTTGTGGAGGTGGCTATCCCGCTCATGCGTTGCATAAAATTGAGCAGTGTGCGTTCAATGGTTAGCATACTTTGCACGCAACCTTCGATGTTAAAGGCTATTTCTCCTTTTTTGACCGTGTCACCGTCTTTTTTGAATTGTTGCATGTTGATGGTTGAATCCACACATTGGATCACCATCTTGGCCACTTCAATTCCTGCAATGATGCAATCTTGTTTTACAATTAGTTGCATTTTCCCTTGGCGTTTTTTGTCAATACATGCCAAGGACGAATGATCACCATTGCCGATATCTTCGGCAAGACTCAGTTGGATATATTCTAAAGGACTCATACTATTCTTCTTCTACTTGTGGGGTTGCTTTAAAACGTAATACTTCTTGATCTTTTATTTTGAGGATTAAAACATCATTGACAATAACATAATGGCTGATGTCACTTTTTAGATTTTTGCTAAATTCTTTTTCCAAATTCATATCGGAACAAAGTTTTTTTGTTGAGCCGTTATATTTGATTTCAATTTTTTTATCGTCGGCGAAGTAGCTGCCAAAGAATGAGTTACATCCCAAATTGCCGGAAAAGGAGTTGTCGGTATTGAAGATAATGAAAGGTGTTGCGGGAGATGTTCCGATGGGAGTACAATTAATGTTGGTTAATTCCCAACGTGTACCCTGGAGTGGTGAATTGGTTGAGGTTTGCTTTTGGGTTGTTTTTTGTGCGGTTTGGCAGGCACCCATTACTAAAATGAGTGTCAGAACGGTGAAAATAATTTTTTTCATAATCTTTTATCTTAATGTATTTTCTTGATAATAAATCTGATTAATTTGGTCGATATAGTCACAAATTTCATCTCTTCCTTTTCCGTTCACGGCAGAGGATAAGAAAGAAGGTGGCAGTTCTTCCCACGATTCCAATAATTTATTGCGGAAAAGGGTGGTGTTTTCTTCAATTTGTTTGGCGGAAATTTTATCTGTTTTAGTAAAAATGATAGAAAATGGAATGTTTTTGGAGCCTAATCTATTAATAAATTCAATATCATTATTCTGTGGAGTGAGGCGGGCATCAATGAGAACAAATACGAGTTGGAGGTTTGAGCGATTGATGAAGTATTCATCAATCATGTCCACCCATTTTTCTCGGGTAGATTTGGCGACGCCGGCGTATCCGTATCCGGGCAAATCGACCAAATACCAATTATCGTTTACAAGAAAGTGATTGATCGTCTGAGTCTTACCTGGTTTTGCTGAGATTTTGGCAAGTGTTGAATTGTTTGCCAACATATTAATTAACGAGGATTTTCCTACATTGGAGCGTCCAATGAAAGCATATTCGGGCAAATTGCCTGTAGGACATTTTTGCCAATCAACGACGCATTGTAGGAATTTGACTTGTTTAATTTTCATTTCTTTTTATGATAAGAGAGGATGTGTCTTCCGATTTTTTTCTCGTACATGTCTTCAAATTTGATGAGAATGGCAATTTCTTCCACTTCGCCAAATTCTTCATTCGCAGATGCTCCGAAATATTGCATGGTTGAGGATAGTGACATATATGCCTTAATTAAAGGAGGAATGGTAGTTTTAATATCACGAATATTTTTATTAAGCAATTTAAAATCTTCTGAAAAAGAGCCACCGGTGAAAAGAGATTTGAAAGCTTTATTCCCTGATATTCTTTGTGTAGGATGATAAGGAGTCATTAATTTGGGATTCCCTTTAAAATATTTGTTTAAAAAAAGAAGTATCAAATTTCTTGCAATACGATTATAGCTGTTGTACATGGTCATTTTTCCAAAGAAATAATGCATGTCGGGGTTATCAACGATGAGCGTTCCCAAACCATCCCAAAGGTTATCCAAAGAGAACAATCCCAAACGAGCGTCATTTGTGGCTTGATATTTAGGTTGAACAAAGCTCCGTCCCAATTCAATGGTGGTTTGCCATTCGTTTTGGATGAATTTGTTGGAGAATTTAAAAAGTTTGGAGGTCGGAGTATGTGGGTAGCCGTTTTCGTCCAACGGGACATCTTTCCCGAGGATAAAGCGGTATGCGCTTACAATTTCATTTGCATCTTTATTCCAAACGATAAGTTGTTTGAAAGGAACTTCGCCAACATCAAATTCATCGATGTCGATTGCCTTTCCTGTACCACCTCCGGCATGACGGAAAGTCAATTCCCGCAAACGTCCAATTTCTTGCATCACATTGGGTGCATTGTTGCCATCAATGATGTAAATATCATTGTCAATGGCATTTGTTTTTCTTACAAATCTTTCTTCAGTAAGTTCCGATAAGAGGAGATCCGTGGAAATGGGATCAATAATGTTTTCCATTTTAGTTGTTATTTTCGAGATGTAATGCGTATGTTTGTTCTTTGAGCCATGCAGCCCATTCTTTATTGCTTTTTTCGTTGGTAAATGTTTGATATGAAATCGGTTTACCAAAAGTTATTGATAATTTTTTCCCTTTTTGTTTAAACATTTCATCCGGCAAATAAAGCATTTCAAAATTAAATTTAATACCTAATTTTTTTCTGATATTGGCAATATTGTAAAAACGATTGCTGTTTTTTCCATCAAAAAAGGCAGGAATAATGTCCCTTTGGTACTCTTTTGCTTTTGAAATGATGGTCGATTTCCATTCCAAATCGCAAATTTTACCGCTTTGCTTTCGAGAACACAAGCCTGCAGGAAAATAGAGAATAAGGCCGTCAGAGGCAAAAGTATCGTTCAGATTGCGGACAGCCTCCGTATTTTGTTTGCCATGTTTGTTGATGGGTATAAAAATCCCTTTCATCGGAGTTAAATACATCAATAAATCATTGACAGGGAATTTTATGTCCGAACGATATTGACCGATAGCACTTATATAAGCCAATCCATCCAAGCCGCCCAACGGATGGTTTGAAACCACGATATATCTTCCTGTTTTAGGAAGATATTCGGGATGAATAATGTCCAATTTCGCATCAAACAATTCAATAGTATGTCTCGCAAATTCTATTGGAGTTTCATTCTGATGGTTTTCTAAAAAATCATTGATTTCATCTTGATGAATTGTACGCTCTAACCACCTAAAAATGAATTTGGGAATCCTTTTGTAGGTTTTGGGACTTTTGGTTTCAACAACTTTGGGTATATCAATTTGCATCGTGAATTCTTATTCTTTTACAATTTTGCTTGTTGCGATTAAGTGATGGGAGGAGAAAACTTTTAAAAGATAAATGCCGTTAGCATAATTGGTTAGGCTAAGCATATTTTCACCGTTATTCATTTCGCCTTGTTGTAATAGTTTCCCGTAAATATCAAAAAGTTGATACTCAGTAGGAGCATTGTCATTATCTGAATTCAAATTTATGATAACGTTGTCGCGGGTTGGGTTAGGGTAGAGAGATAGTTGAGAAGAGTGGCTGTAGTTGTCAATTTTATCGCTTTCCAAAATGGCAATATTATCAATGTAAACGTGATCCAGAACGTACGTAAAAAGGTCACCCGCCATACATTTTGACTCGAATGTAATACTGTGAATATCACCGATATAGTCGGAGAGATTGATGGCGCGAGTGGTAAAATTATCGCTGCTTGCAGTAGCCGGCATATATGTATTGCCTACCTGAACGCCATCAACCAATACACGCATCATGCTGGTAGATAGTAAGTTGAAAGTGGGAGGAATACTTCCTGATAACATTTGTTCATAAGTGTCTTTGCCGGAGGTCTGTTTTAAATCGAATTGTACGGCTAATTGGGCATAGTCGGTTGCGTCGGCACAGAAAGTGGCTCTGGCATTCATTTTCGGATTGAAACTCCAAAGGTCATTGCCCATTGGAAATTCAATGTTATTGTAATATTCCATGGCATTCCCACCGCTCATTTTCAATAATTTACCATTTTGATAACCGCTAAGTGTTCCTACGGTTGCCGTGGCATAATCTTCCGCTTCCAAGATGTAGTAATTGGCAGCACCGGATTCATTAAAGGTAAAAGATGAAATAGTATTAAGAAAAATGGGGCGGATAATGACTTTGGTCGCAATGTTGTTCGTGCTGTTGGGGTCACCGGGATTTTCGGCAATTACTCTGACGGTGTTTCGCGGATTAATCGTAAAATCAGCGGTTTGTGCAAAAGTATAACTCAATGTATCGCTGGTGTGAACGGTTTGAGGAAGCGTAAAATTCTCTCGTATCGTGTCAGTAGTTCCCGTGAAAGTATAGGCAAGCGGAATGATGACTCCTTCTACAATGCTATCGCAAATATTAAAAGTCAACGTCGCAGTGATGGCAGTATTGGCATCCAAATGACAAGAGGATTCGGGTGCGGTAATCGCAACGATTTTGACATCTTCATTTTGATATAAAAGATTGTTGAATTGATAATTTGTTATGCTATCTGTGTAGTTTAGAGTAAGATCGGTTTTGATAAAAGCATCAATGCGGTGTGCCCCGATGGCAGAAACATCAATCGTTGGATGAAGTGTAAGTTCAACATTTTCTGCAGGTTGCACATCATTTTGGAGGGTAATTGTGTCAAAAATTTCGGTTGATTGGTCAACCAATAGTCTGACCAAAATATCGGTTCCTGCGGGAAGTGGCATATCGCAACTATTGTAGGTAAATTGTAATCTCACTTCTTCGGCATTCGACAAGGCGCAATCGGTGGCCGGTGCCAAAATATCGGTAACATATACGTTGGTATCTGAAAAAGCGTAACCGATACCTACCGCTTTCCAAGCATCGGCAACGGCATAAACTTCGGGTGAGCATTCTCCGTACAAATCTTCTGTAACGATGAGAGAAAGTTCATAAGTATCGTGATAATCAGATGATTCGATCAACTGAGTGGTGAGCAAATTGAAAACGATGGTTTCTGCTTTTGCAGTTCCGATAGGAGTAACGTTAAATGCCGTGCCGTTGTCATTAATCCCTTGACCGCCTTGGCACAACAGATAAAACCAATAATTGGCAACACCGCTATTGGTGTGTACGCCCCCGTTGTCATCCGCTCCCGTCACCCAGTACGTTCCCAAATAGGTATCCGGATTTTGATAATCATTGGGGTTCGCCATATTACGGAAAGTTTGATTGATTTCGTCACCGATTGTCCATTTTAATGTATCGGAGGCGTAATAAGCAATCATTGCACCGAACATATCGCTAAAAGCTTCATTTAAAGCCCCTGACTCATATTCATAGATAAGATTCGCTGTATTTTGAGTTAATCCGTGGGTGATTTCGTGACCGCAAACGGTGAGAAATGTGAAAGGATAACCTTGCGCGCCGTCTCCGTAGAACATTGCATCTTCACTCCACATTGCATTTTCTACATTCTGTCCTAAGTGTACGTAGCTGACCAATTGCTGACCGTTACCATCAATACTATTGCGTCCAAACTTTTCGTAATAGTAATCATACGTTTTTTCGGCACCAAAGTGGGCATTGTTGGCAACACTATCCGTATCAAAAAAATGGTCGGTTTCAATAACGTCAACTGCTTCATCAATAGGTGTTTCCATTAAAGAACCTGCATTATTAAGAGAACGAGTCAGTATTCCGTTGCCTGTTCCGCGACTATTTTCGCGTAAAATGAATTGTGTGGGCGCAACCGAATCAACAGTAATGGTTTGAATGCCGTTGTATCTTGTTTTGGCTTGAACTTCTACATTAACGTTTTGGTTTTTTTTTATGATTTTGACAATTTCTCCTGTAATGGCATCAATGTAAAAAACGTGAAGATTCATTGGTTGGATGGAAAAAACCTCAATTTCGTATGCTAAACGGTAGTTTTGTGCATTATTTGAA
>CAYYHC010000096.1:0-2528 GCA_964471715.1 uncultured Lentimicrobiaceae bacterium
TGTACAACTTTTGTTGTAAAATGCTTCGAATGCCAATATTGTGAAGCGGAATAAAGAAAAGAGCATGCTTGTGGACATTGCCAAAATCATCATTCATCGGCACTGCCGACAAAATAAGTTTTCCTTTTCCTACATTATAGGCCGACAAAAGAGGAAGTTGGTTCTCGAATGCCATGATATTCTCGCCGGCACCACTATTGGAAAAACGGAAATACATTGATGCCGTCGGCATATCCAAATTGCCACTCACACCTTGCATACTTCCTTTATAATAAGGACTTTCCATGTTTATACTCCCCACTTTCATGCTCTCTTTCGCCAATTCGCCGTACTGAGGGCATTGTAAATCCGCTAAAAAACGATTCCAACTCTCTTTGTTCAATTCCTGATTAGGAAAAATCAAAACCGTGCCTCCGTTGGAAATGTAATTGTTTAGTTCGCTTGCCAAACCTGACGAAATGGAAATGACCTCATCTAACACAACTAATTCACTCTGTTTGAAATGATTATAATCAATTCTATTCGCCGACATCGGGGTATAAGTAAAGATGGAATCCTTACCGTAAAGTGCATTTACATATTTATTGACATCCTTTTCGTAAATCACGGAAACATCTGTCGATTCGGAAACATTGTAAGTAAAATAGAGTTTATCGTCGAAAGTGATGGGCGCATCTTCAATTTGAATCATGGCACATTGTATGCCGGCTTCCGAAATATTGTAATTCATCTGATAATTAGCTGAACTATTGGCTTTTATATCAATAGCTGCTAACGCTTTTTGTTTTCCGTTGACGTACAATTTTACCGGCAGTTTCAAAACATCGTTGTCGCCGCAATTTTCAATGCGCACATTCAAAGTAACTTCTTGTCCTACGCGAAAAACCGGCGACATGAACCAGCAACTATCAATGGAAACGTTGTTAACCTCTTTGGCTTGCAAATCAATCAAAAACGTCAAGCTGCTATCGGCATGTTGTAGTTGCGCAAAATCGAAGTTATTCTTTTGAAAATCAGAAATATAATAGTGCAGTGCGTTCGATTTTTCCGATTGTGCGCACGTAGTGGTTTCAAATGATAATATCTCTTTTAAGGTTTTGCTGTTGGGCGACGTGTTCCACTCATCCAACGCTTGCAAGGCTTCTTCTTTATTCAGCAGGTGTGATTGTTTGGCAGAAAAATCATTATTAAACAACACAAACTCATCGGAATATGAAAACTGATTGATAATCTCTTTCGCATTGGTGACGGCATCCGAAAACAGCGTCCCGTTCGGCGTATTGCCTTCCATCGAAAAAGAGTTGTCAACATAAATGGAAACCACATTCCCGTTTTTCGTATTGAAGTTATGATTCGGAATGAAAGGCTGTGCAAAAGCAGTTACCAAAGTAGCGATTCCTAATATTCTGAGAAACAATACAATAAGATGTTGCAGCTGCGACTCTCTCTTCGTTTTTTGCGCAATATCCTGCAACATTTTTACATTAGAAAAATAAAAAGTTTTGTATCTTCTAAAGTTAAAAAGATGTATCAGAATTGGGATCAGAATAGCGGCATAACCGATAAGAAAAAGCGGCTGAGTAAATTGCATGGAAGATTATTTTTGGGTCAGAAGCTCAGAATCTGTTGTTTCATCTTGTGATTGCGGTTCAAACGCTTTCGTAGTGAACTTTTGACCATCGAAATACAATTGAAAAAACTGATCTGCTTGGCGGATATACAACACTTTGTAATTGTTGATGATCGTATCGGGCCCCAAATAGCTGTCGGTCTGTCCCTCAATCGAGTACAAAACACGAAAGCCGTTATTATCTTTTTTGCAGATGTAGATGTTGTTGTTGCCGGACGAGCCGGTTTGATAAGAAAGTTCTGTAAAAAATGTTCCCGATAAGGAATCTTGCATGTAGTCATTGGCAATTTCGCAATTGTCGTTCAGACATGAAAATGAGAGTAATTTGGTAGTTTGGGGATTGCAAATTAGTGCTTCTTTAGGAATAATATTGCTATCAATGTAAAAACGCATTAACTCATCCACCAACGCCGAATCTTTCGGGTCGAAAGAGAGCAAACGATTGTCTTTCACTTTGTCCTGTTTACACGAAAACATGGTAAAACAAAGGATTAGACAAACAATTGAGAAAAACACATTTTTTTTCATTATAAAAAGATTAAAAAATTCTTTCTAAAACAGTTTCAACGAGTTTGGCAACGTATGGTTTATAATCTTTGGAGAAATCTTTGGTAACACGATTCGCAATCGCAACGCAAACTGTTAAAGTATTATGTCCTAACAATTTACCAAGTCCATACAGCGCAGATGTTTCCATTTCCAAATTGGTAATTCTGTTGCCTTGATAATTAAATTTTTCGATTCTTCCGTTGAGTTCGGGGTATTTCAATTTCGCCCTTACTTCTCTTCCTTGTGGTCCGAAGAATCCCGGCGCACTTGCCGTCACACCTTTCGTCATGTCAAAACCGATGCGATCCAATAGTTCCTGATTTCCTGCCACGCAGTACGGATAAGGCAA
>CAYYHC010000096.1:2538-8687 GCA_964471715.1 uncultured Lentimicrobiaceae bacterium
CACGACGGCCTTTTCAACAAAAGCCTCTACCAATTTTTCGTCGAAAAGGCCGTCGTGGTTGTAATATTGAAGCACGCCGTCAAAGCCGAAACCGTGAGAGGATGCAATAAAAGAGTTCACTTCAATTTCGGGTTGCAAGGCGCCGCAAGTACCGATACGGATAATGTTAAGGGTTCTGTGCGTTGTCTTGGGCGTTCTGGTAGGCAGGTCAATATTGGCCAACGCATCCAATTCGGTCAAAACGATGTCAATATTGTCGGTCCCCATTCCGGTAGAAAGGGCGGTAATACGTTTTCCGCGCAATGTGCCGGTATGCGTAACCAATTCGCGATTAGTGTGTTTAAAATCGACAGTGTCAAAATATTTTGATACAAGTTCAACTCTGCCCGGGTCGCCAACAACTATAATATCGTCAGCAATATCGTCGGGTCCGACGCCGATGTGGTAAATTTGTCCACCGGGTTGTAAAGGTAATTCAGATGCAGGTATTTGATTCATTTTGTCTATTTTAAGTTTAAAGATTGATTATTTTTCTACAGGTAATTCCATATTGATTTGTTCATCCCAAGGAAGACCGTATTTTCCGATTTCGCTCATAAACGGATCCGGGTCGAAGTTTTCAACATTAAAAACACCTTTACCGCTCCATTTGTTTTGAAGAATCATTTTGGCGCCCAACATCGCAGGTACGCCGGTCGTATAAGAAACGGCTTGCGCACCGATTTCTTTAAAACACGCAGCATGGTCGCAATTATTCCAAATATAATAGGTTTTTTCCTTGCCGTCTTTGATCCCACGTATTTGGCAACCAATTGAAGTCTGTCCTTTATAGCCCTCTCCCAATGAGGAAGGTTCCGGAAGAACCGCTTTCAAAAATTGTAACGGAACAATCTCTTTGCCTTCGTAATTAATTGGTTTAATGCTTGTTAAGCCAACTTCTTGTAAAACATTCAGAACGTTGATGTATTTTTGACCGAAAGTCATCCAAAAACGGGCGCGTTTGATCGTCGGATAATTCTTTACCAACGATTCCAACTCTTCGTGATAAAGCAGGTAGGATTCTTTGTCGCCGATGTTGGGATAGCTGATGGCTTTATGAATGGACATAGGGTTAATTTCTTTCCAGTCGCCGTTTTCCCAATATTTTCCTTTTTGGGTGATTTCGCGGATATTGATTTCGGGGTTGAAGTTGGTGGCGAAAGCCTTTCCGTGGTCACCGGCATTGCAGTCCACGATGTCCAAATAATGAATTTCGTCGAAATGATGTTTGGCAGCGTAAGCGGTATAGATGCTGGTTACGCCGGGGTCGAAGCCACAGCCCAACAGTGCCATAATGCCGGCTTCCTTAAAACGGTCGTGGTATGCCCATTGCCATTTATATTCAAATTTTGCCACATCTTTCGGTTCATAATTGGCAGTATCCATGTAATTGGTTTTCGTCGCCAAACAAGCATCCATTAATGGAAGATCCTGATAAGGAAGTGCAACGTTAATCAATAAATCCGGTTTGTGTTTATTAATAAGTCGGATGGTTTCTTCCACATTATCCGCATCTACTTGATCGGTCTTAATGTTTCCTCTTCCAATAGCGGAAGCTACTTTGTTACATTTAGATAGCGTTCTGCTTGCGATAATAATTTCGCTAAATACTTCCGGTACGGAGGCACATTTGTGAGCTACAACAGCACCCACTCCACCGCAACCAATGATTAATACTTTTGCCATTTTATTCAATTTTTTTGAGGTGCAAAGGTACACATTTTTTTATAATTAGAAGGTTCTTTCAAAATCAATATTTTAGCCATTTTTTGGGCGCCCCGGTTCGCCTGATTAACTCCCCAATTGAAAAAAAATCGTGCTTTTCCGGCTCACCGTCACGCTTTCCGCTTGTACTCCTCGCAGCGGCGGCTTCCTGACCCTGTTATAAAATCCCTGCCCCAAAACTTTCCCCTTTTACCTTTCACTTCTCACCTGCAAAGCCGCCGCTGCTGCGGGGTATCCGCTACAATCGTTGGCGCATGGGAGCGAAAACATCTTCCTTTCTCAAAACGGCTCTTTGTCGTATGCATGAGATTCCTCATTTCGAACGCAGAGACTAATCTCGTACAATTTACAATCGTCGCATAGCGACGCCCCGGTTCTTAACCCGTGCGCTTGCACTGTGCGTATGGAGAAGAGCACATGTCTATCGCCCATCATCTCTTTGTAGTTGGGTGGAATTTGAGAATTTACGGTTTTTATTGCAGAGGTTGTATGATTTTAATGATATAATTACATAAGTAGTATAACAAACAACTCCCCACCGACAGCCCCACTTATTCTTTAAACATTTTTTGATGAATCGGGAAATCTTTTGACAGTTCACCGGAGTAGTAAAAATCATTTCCGATGACGCCGAAAGTATAAACACGATTCATGACGGTAATGTGCGAGCCGCCGCATTTCGGATCTGGACCGGGCTTAGAGGCCACAAATCCTAAATTGAAAAGGGTGAACAAAATGTCGGGACGGTTGGAAATATCGTAGCCGGCACGTTTCCATTGCAACATCGTTTGATGCAATATGCAACCGGTGTAAATGTACGAAAACAGATGGTTGTGATAATCTGTAAGACGGTTAAAACGAGCATCTTGCAAACTTCCCGACCGATTGACCAACGCCGTATCGTAATCTAAAATATGTTCATACTCTTTGCCCATATAAAAAACGGAAGTGGAATCTTTCAAATTATACTCCACTTTGGCAGCGGTAAAATCCTTAATACCGTTGACGCCTAAAGAAAACTGCGATTGTACGGAAAGGACTTTTACGGGTCCCAAGTAAGTTTTATATTTTTCGCGTTTGGAATTAAACAGACGGATTTGCTCTCCCACGAGGCAACCCACAATCAAACGAGGTTCCACGCCGGTCAATTGAGCAGCCTTTTCTATCAAAGCTTTATCCTTTATAATCGCCAATTTAAGCGATGGCCACGCCGGCTCGTTGAGCCACGGTACCAAATTCTTTGAACTGGGTTGCGCTTTTCTTTTATTAAAAATGGATTGCACTTCATCCAACATTTCATGGTAATCCTTTCCGATGGAATCTTCTTTCAGATACATATTGGCAGAATAAATCATCTTTTCAATAGCATCGGTTTTGTCGGAGGTGCGACTGGCTTGGAGAATCGCCATTGCATTTTGCGGATAGAACTTGCTTAAAACGGCAAGATTCATGTAATTACGCATGGTTTGCGCAAAAATCAACGACGAATCGGTGGTCTCTTGACCGGTTTTGTAGTCGGCAAGATAGCGGTTATTCTCATCTATTCCGCCACTGTTATTGGTTAGTCCGAGTTGATAAATGCCCCACGCACCAATGATGGCAGCGCCGGCAATGGCAAAAAGATGAACGACTATTTGGTAGATTTTTGTCCAAATATTACTTCTTTTCCACGCAGCAAAAAAATTTAATTTTTTTGATTGTTTTTCTTCTATACTTTCCATTTCTTGTTTAACAAACGTGCAATATTCTTGATTACTTCGTATTTTGGAAATTTTTTGTGGAAATTTTTCAATTTCGCCTTCCTAATTTGCACGGACGGTAGAGATTTGAAGTGAATTTTCACGGCGGCAAAACTACACAAAATTATTATTCATTCTACACATTTATTGCGGTTTTTTTTAATAAAAATAATGGGTTCTGATTTTAGAATTTTTGTATTATCAATGGCAATATTGCTATGTATGACGTATTATGTTATAGTTTGTTATGACAAAATATGATACCGATATAGATGCGTGGACATGCAGCAAAATCGCACTCCGGATTATTGAGATTGAAAAGATAATCCAACTTCATGATGATATGAATTTTTTCGGATATGGCATATTCTACTCCCGCAAAAGGGGCAAAAGCCATAAATGCATATTTTCGATAAGAAGTGGACAGGTTTTCCGTTTTGTAATCCAACGGCATCTTATCAAATAACGTTAAATTTTTTACGCTTCCCCCACCAATAGTGCCTCCGACAAAAAAAGACCATTTTTTCTTTTCCCAAGTGCAGTCTGCCAAAACTCCGCCCCAACCCGTTTTGGAATAACTGCCGTAATCACCGTATTTTAATGTCGAAACGTATCCTTCACAGCCCACCCGCAAATGTTGCCCGAATCTAACTCTTAATGCACCGCCAATTCCGTAAGTAAAACCATCCATTTTAAGATTCTGTACAGAAGAACCATCAGCAGCCACAAATGTTACGGTTTTATTGAATACATACCCTGATTGTAGCATCATCCCGCCGGAATAGCCCGAAAACCTCATTTTTTGAGATTGCGATTGCTCGGCACTTATCAGCAACATAACCATACAATATAATAATGCTCTTTTCATGTCAAAAATAATAGTTCGGCATCTGTTTTCATAATTATAAAAGAATTGTTATATAGTTGATTACATGTATATTTCTAACAATTTGGCGTCGTGATGCGGGATTAATTTCATCTCGGTGACGGTTGCGGGAATAAGCATCACTTTGCCCTTTTCAATGACCGTTTTACCTTCATTGTAATGTAAATCCACCGTACCTTCGAGACACATATAAATCACAAATGAATCTAACTGAGCGTAGATTTTTTCTAAGGGTTCATTAAATTGCAATACGTTAATATTGAACTGTTTAGAACGAATAAGGGAAACGGTTTTGTTGATAGTAGAATCGTAATGAACAGCGTATTGGCAATGGTCGTCGAAGTGGATGGCGTCTTCTGCTTCCCGAATATGAAGTTCGCGCGATTTTCCATCGGCATCTGTTCTGTTCCAATCGAAAATGCGGTAGGTAACGTCGGAGGATTGCTGAATTTCGGCTAATAAAACGCCCTTTCCGATGGCATGAACCGTGCCGGCAGGGATAAAAAAGGCATCGCCCGGGTGAACCGGATAGAAGTTCATCAATTGGTCAACAGTTCCATTAGCAACCGCAGCCAAATAGTCATTTTTGGTTATTTTTTCTTTGAATCCGACATAAAGGTCGGCACCTTCGTCGGCTTCGATGACATACCATAACTCTGTTTTACCCAATGATTTGTAGCGTTGAAGTGCCAATTTGTCGTCGGGATGTACTTGCACGGAAAGATTGTCTTGTGCATCAATGAATTTGATGAGTAGAGGAAATTGCAGTCCGAATTGGTCGAAAATTTTTTCACCGACTAAGTCGCCCATATAGATTTCAATAAGTTCATTGAGTTGATTATTAGCCAAGAAGCCATTTGATACAATTGAAATATTATCATTAATACAAGAAACTTCCCAGGATTCACCGCAGTTAGTCAGGGGTGTTTGTTTGCCTAATAATTGTGGGATTTTATTTCCGCCCCAAATTTTTTCTTTAAAAATAGGGTCAAATTCTAATGGGTATAACATTTATTATATATTTGATTGTCAATGAATTAATCAAAAACTTCCAATGAGTACCAGGCGATGCCGTGTTTTTTGTATCTTTCTTGAGCTTTTTCGATAGAGGCGTCATCGAATTTGATTTTGCCGATTTTTCTCGAGAGGGAGCTGATTTTGCGGGCTCGTTTATTGAGATATTTAGTCGGGTTTGCAGGGTCTCGTTTGAGCGGGGCGGGGTAGCAGGCGGTGATGAGGGCGGCTTCGTGTCGGGTTAATTTCTTGGCAGGTTTATCAAAATAGTGTTGAGCAGCGGCTTCAGCACCGTAAATTCCGTTTCCCATTTCGATGACGTTGAGATATACTTCCATGATACGTTCTTTGCTCCAGAAAGTCTCGATTAAGAAGGTGAAATAGACTTCGCCGGCTTTGCGTACCCAAGAGTGGTGGGTTGTGAGAAATACATTTTTAGCGGTTTGTTGAGATATTGTGCTTCCACCGCGAACTTTTTTACCTTTTTTGATTTTATTATAACGTTGGGCATTTTTAATAGCTTTCCAATCAACGCCTTCGTGACGGAAAAACTTCGCGTCCTCGGCACCGATAACAGCGCGGAAGACATTTGGCGAGATATTATCGAAACTACGCCATCTATAATCTATTCCTGTAGCTTTCCCTTGTGCAAGCCGCATAACCATAAGCGGAGTCACAGGCGGATTGACAAATTTGTAAATGCAGACTAATAAAATAGAGCCCGCAAAGAAAGCAAATATTAACTT
>CAYYHC010000097.1:0-8591 GCA_964471715.1 uncultured Lentimicrobiaceae bacterium
CCACGTTGTATTTTTTGTTCATTTCGTGAATACATCTGCAAGCATAATAGCCTTCAGCGACCATACTCATTTCGAGTTGCGCCACGCGGACGGAAAGTCCGTGCCCAATCATATTGCCGAATGTTCGGTTACGACTATAGCGCGAGTAAGCGGTAACGAGCAAGTCGCCCAAATAGACGGAATCGTCCAAGGTGCGTTCGCCCGGGTAAAGTTCACTTACAAAATGTTTCATTTCTTTGACACTATTGGCAATATAAGCCGCAATGAAATTGTCCCCGTAGCCCAAGCCGCTATATACGCCGGCACCTAACGCATAAATATTTTTCATAACGACCGCCATTTCCGCACCCATAATGTCGTTGGAAACGGAAGCCCGAACGTATCGATTGGTGAACATTTTGGCAACTACTTCCGCCAATTCACGGTTAATGGAAGCGGCGGTCAAAAAAGTGAATTTTTCTTGTGCGATTTCTTCCGCATGCGAAGGACCGCTAATCATTGCCAAGTTGCTTGCCGGAACATTGAATTCGGTTCTCAGATACTCTGTTATTAGTTGCATTGTTTCAGGAATAATACCCTTTACTGCTGTAATGATTTTTTTTTTGTTGAGTTTGCTTTTTTTAAGAGGTTCTAATGTTTTTTGTAAAAAAGCGGAAGGCGTAACAATGATGACATAGTCGGCTTTATTGACAATTTCCTTGAGATTGGTGCTCACTTTCACATCTTTAGGATTGATGAATGTGGAACTCAAATAACGAGGATTGTGACCAAATTTATTAATCCCTTCCACGATATCTTCTTCACGAACCCACCAATGAATGTGTTCCAAATTGGGGGATAATATCTTAACGATAGCAGTTGCCCAACTCCCGCCTCCAATAACGGCAACGCGGTATCTTAAACGCGTTTTTTTTCTCCGTATAGGCATCAAATTTTCTTCTATGAAAGTTGTCACAATTGATTATTTTTTTAAACGGCAAAATTACATCAAAATTTTCAATTACCAATGATTATATTGAAAAGTTCTTACATCCGATACTATTTTGTTTTTATAAGCACAATGTACTTGGATAACAATTTAATTTTTTGAGTACGAGACATATTACTGATTTCCGTATTATTCGGCAATTGAAAATCGTCCTGAAAACTTTTTATCAAGTCAATAATATATTTAGCTTTGATACAATAATTTACATTTTCAAATGTGCCTCTGTCCACCAAGGCGGCTTCGGCAACACCGATGACCTCACCTTTTGCATTAAAGATAGGGCATCCGCTGTTTCCTTGTTGCACGGTTGCCGATATTTGATAAGAATTGCTTTCATCTTTATATCCTTTGGTGCTGTTGATCACGCCTTCGGTGTATTTAATCGACTTGCCCATCGGATTAACGTTGGGGTAGCCCATCGCAAAAATGACCTCGCCTAAATCCAACTCATTCGTATCAAAGACAAATGGTACGCTTTGCGGAAGATGAAAGCTTTTGTCTTTGATTTTCAACAATGCCAAGTCATTTTTTTTATCCACAAGCACCACTTCGGCTGCGTAATCTTTCATTTTTTCGGTGATCAAATCCGTTTCAATGATAATTTGGTCATAGTGATCGATAACGTGCTGTGCAGTAAGCAGGTAACCATCTTCATGAATGAAAAATCCCGTTCCTGTCGCATCAAATAATTTATTGTCTTCAACAATTGAATCGCTATTATTGGCGATACTATTCAAAAGAGAGATAATCTCATCGACTGCAGCCATGTCATCTTTATCATCGGTTTGGGGAGTCATCACTACATCGTAATTCTCTCTGGTATAGTCGCCCCATTTGCTTTGCACACTCAATACTTCTCTATCCGACAAATAAAAATCTTGATAAAACAAGCTGTCATTTAGATAAAAATAATAATTATCATCTTTACGAACCATTCTGAAAGCGTTGGTATCGGCACAAACACTTTGACAATCGGCGGAAAAATATTTTTCAATAACTTTCCCTTTGGAATTGTATTTTGCAAAACTTATTTCATTGTTTTTTAAAAGAAAAGCATAATAATTATCATCATAATCAGTGAAAGCGATTCCGCAAAAACTTTTTTTATCGCCATTCTGTTTTGTATAGTATGTTGTAAAAGAGTAATTTACATCTGATAATTCTTCTGCGCCATCTATATCTAAAGGAATGTCATATTGGGAATAATCAAGTTCGTTATCCAACATATCCGCAAACCAGTTATCGTCAAATTGCAAGATGGAAATATAATCTTTTAAAAAATGGGCATCTGTTTTTGCAGATAGGTGTTTATGTATGCTGCAAGAGTCATTTTCTTTCAGAAATGAGGCTTTCCCCAACTTGTTTTTGTCAAAAAAATAGTAGTGGGTCTTTCCTGTATCCAATTGTACGAGAAGAATATTCCCATCATTTAATTTTTTACTATTTGCAATAATATCACCATTTTCATTATAAACACGCAAGGAATCGAGAATGTAATTTTGTCGGGCGATCACTTCTTGCCTCAATTTCCCGTTAGGATAATATATCCATTGTTTGCCATCAAAATAAGAATTTTTAAGATTTTGATAATCAACAAATTTAACCTGTAATTTTGCTGCGAGTGCTTTATTTTGGCAGTAGTATAAAAGGATTGTTTCATCATTGACGTGTGGAATTTTGTAAATGCCGGACCAATAATAAACTGCATTTTTCTTTTCACATGGGTTAAAATATTGATCAAAATATGCTGTATATTCCTTGTCTTCAGTTGGATAAATATTGTATCCATCCGGCTGGCTGTCATATTGGATGGTTCCTCTCCAAAAATAGCAGAAAGTATCTATAGAATTGTCGGTTCTATATCCATCATATATATTATCGTGAACAAAAATTCCGTCTAAAATTGTACCATCGCTGTAAGTGTAAATTCCCTTTCCAAAAGAGAGTGTATTAATTACCTCTCCTACATAATAGCAAGTGTCTTCCAATAAATTAATATTTACGTATTTTATTTCGGCCTTGTGGGGGAAATGTCCATGTTTGAAACAGCCTTTCAATTCCAACTCTTTGTGCGTTATTTCATCATCAAATCCTGATTTCCAATAGGTTGCGTCTCCCTCAAGATAACCGTTTTCAAAGTTGCCGGTTAGTTTATAAACCAATGTTGTCGTAGTGTCGTAGATTGTGGAATTTGGCCAAAACGAAGATTCGGCAGAAATTTCTTGTTTATAAACATTAAGTGTAGCATTGCCGGAGAAAAACCCTTTTTTGCAATTGCAGCTATCAATTACATATATATAGTCTTTTTCATGAATAGGCGCATAAATTTTGCAAAAAGAGTTTTCCAATTGTACCAATTGCCCGGTTGATTGGGCGGATACAATATTTAGATTCATGATACTGCAGAGCAGTATCAGTAATGGTGCTACAATATTATTTTTCATATTATTTTTTCAACATTTCTGCGAAGTATTTATAAAAATAGGGAATCGTTTCAATTCCTTTGAAGAAGTGTTCTACTTTGTAATTTTCGTTAGGTGAATGAATGGCATCTTCGCCTAATCCGAAGCCCATTAAGATGGATTTGGTACCGAGTATTTTTTCGAAACCGGCAATGATTGGAATACTTCCACCGCTGCGGGTTGGGATAGGCTGTTTGCCGAAAGTGGTTTCGTAGGCTTTTTCAGCTGCTTTGTAGGCAGGCATGTCGATAGGGGAAACATAAGCTTCGCCGCCGTGACAATTGGTAACTTTAACCTTAACAGACTGAGGAGCAATTGATTCGAAATGTTTTTGGAAGATTTCCGCAATTTTATGGGAATCTTGATTAGGGACTAATCGCATCGAAATTTTGGCATGGGCTTTGGAGGGAAGCACGGTTTTGGAACCTTCGCCGGTGTACCCGCCCCATATTCCGCATACATCCAATGTGGGACGAATGCCGGTGCGTTCAATCGTTGAGTAGCCTTCTTCGCCGTGTACCTCTTTCACATCAATGGCTTTTTTGTAATTTTCCAAATTAAAAGGTGCTTTTGCCATCAACGCACGTTCTTCTGCCGACAATACCAAAACATCATCGTAAAAATGAGGAATGGTGATCTGATTTTTTTCGTTGGTCAAAGAAGCAATCATTTGGCACAAGATATTGATGGGATTGGCAACAGCACCACCAAAAATGCCGGAATGTAAATCTTGATTGGGACCGGTCACTTCTACTTCCAAGTAGCTTAATCCGCGCAAACCGGTGGTAATGGATGGGATATCTGTGGCAATCATGCAGGTATCGGAAACCAAAATGATGTCGGCTTTCAATAATTCCTTATTTTTTTCGCAGAAACCATATAAACTTCCACTGCCGATTTCTTCTTCTCCTTCAATCATAAACTTCACGTTACAAGTAAGTTGATTGGTTTTAACCAAATATTCAAAAGCTTTGGCGTGCATAAATGACTGACCTTTGTCGTCATCGGCACCGCGTGCCCATATTTTCCCGTTTCTGATTTCCGGTTCAAAAGGTCTGGAGTTCCACAATTCTTCGGGGTCAGTGGGCATTACGTCATAATGTCCATATACTAAAACGGTTGGTGCGTTGGGGGATATTATTTTTTCGCCATACACGACAGGATTTCCATCGGTGGGCATTACTTCGCAACGGTCGGCGCCGGCAGCCAAAATCAACTCTTTCCAACGATTGGCGCAGCGGATCATATCGGCTTTGTTCTCTTCTTTGGAACTGATAGATGGAATGCGGATTAAACTGAAAAGTTCTTCTAAAAAGCGTTCTTTGTTGCTTTCAATGTAGGTTTTTAAATCACTCATATTCTGTATTTTAATTAATTTGTTGCAAATTTGATGTAAATATTATTAGGTATTAAATTGTTTATCGGTTGAGAAAAAGTGTAAGAAAATACTTTTAAATTCTCCAAGGCAGATCTTTTTTGGCTGAATGATTTTGAAAAAAAGCGGTTCAGATATTGGTTTTGATTTTGGAAAAACAATTGAAATCTATTTTCGGAGGGAAGGTTGTTTTTCGCAAATAAATAGTATTGATTTTTGTCAATCGTATTTCCTGATATACAATCATCAATATATTTTTTTAAGGGTTGAATGGAGTCGGAGAATACATAATATCCTTGATAATCAATGAAATAATTTGCATTCATATTTTTATGCAAATTGGAAAGTGCTGTAGCGAATTGGGAAACGTTGCTTTTGTAAATTTTGAATTTTTCATAAACCAATGCTGAATCCAATGTGTGATTTTCCGGTAAAATGGAGGAAATGAAGGCCGTTGAGGTGTCGCCTTTGATGGCGATGTATGAATAATTGAGTGTATCGTTGCAGGTGGTGGAAAAATAGTACGATTCTGTTGCATTTAATTTTAATAAATCGGCAGTTCCTTGAGTGTTTGTACCGTTGGTATAAGTTTGCAAATCAGGGATATGTAATGAAATATAGTAGTTGAGATTTCCCGGTAACAAGTCTTCGGGAAGGTCGGCGTTTGGATTGCTTTGATTCTTAAACTGTTGAAAGAAAGAGTTTTCTTTCATTAAACTATAACCAAACAAACTGATTTCATCTTCCGAAAAGCGAATTTGGTATGCTGACCAACTTGCAAGGTTTTTTAGGATAGCGACTTTGGATAAATAGGTTTTATCTATATTTCCAGTCTGACAATTTACAAAATTTTCGTGATTTAAAATCAGCCAATTTTGTTTATTATTTTTCTGTAAAAGTTGATAAATCGGTTCGAAATTGGCAGATTGTCGCACGCTTTTTGAAAAATTCAAACATTTTATCGACTGTTCGATCAAATTGCGATGGTCGGCAGCCGAAAAAATGCCATCGTGATAGGCAATGACAAATTTTTTGTAATGAGTCCCCACTTCGTAAGTTTTTACATACTCGTAGGAAGTGTAGTCTTGTGGATTCAGTTGCAGGAGATTGAGCAATTTGTCAAAAGTTTTTTCGGTCATGTTGACCGACATAAGTACGGCAATTTGTCCCCCTACGTTATGTCCGGAAATGACGAGTTGGTTTCCATTCGGCAAATCTTCTTTTGTTAAATCGATAAAATATTCAAAACCTGCTAAAGCATCTAATGCGAAAACATCATTAATGTAAGTTTTGCAATGTGAAATGCTTTTTACAAAATCCTCATTATCATTAATTTGAAATACAAATGCTGCATTTTCCGGCACAACTTCCAAAAGTTGGGCAGTTGTCTTTTTTAAAAATTTAAAATATCCAAAAATGCTCAGACCGACAATTAAAAAAGCAAGAATGACACCTAATATTGCATACCTTTTGCTCTTATATCGTTTTTCTTTTTTCATAAATATTTTAATTAAACGAAAATTATTTTTAAGACGGTTGCAAATGTACGTATTTTTTTGTTGGTGTGCTCACATTGCCAAATAAATTAGTAAACAATGAAATGTGCAATATAATCTTGTCCCGGTCAATCAAAAGTATGAAGTTCGCAGTTCATAATTATTGATCCCAAAACAAATTCATCGCAATATTATCTGCGAATAATTTTCCTAAATAGGTCAGTGTTAAGATTTTATCTTTCAATAAATAGTATTTGGGATTCACATTTCGGTTTAATTGCGATAATATATATTGTTGTTGTCCTATTCCGAAAAGTGTGGCGACTTCATTCAAATCAATGCCATGGCGGGTTCGCAAGCGGAGTAAAACGTATTCGTCGTAGCGATTGGCAAGGGTCAAAATCTCGTTTTCGCAGCACAATTTTCCGTTTTGGATACCGTCGATATATTGTTGTAAATTGGCGATGTTCCATTTGCGCGAATTTCCGTTAAAAGAGTGAGCAGATGCACCTAATCCCAAGTAAGGTATTGATTTCCAATAAGAGCAGTTATGTTTTGATTCAAATCCGGGTTGTGCAAAATTAGAGATTTCGTATTGTCTCAATCCTGCTTTTTGAGTCATCTCAATCAATATGGCGAAGTCGCGCTCCGTATTAACGTCATCGGGCAAAAATTGCAGTCCGCTTTTAATTTTTCGTGCCAACAAAGTATTTTCCTCAACGGTCAATGAGTAGGCAGATAAGTGTTGAATATCAAAACTGAGTGCGGTTTGCAAATCTTGTCGCCACATCTCTTCCGAACGGAAAGCAATATCATAAATCAAATCAATTGATGTATTTTGAAATCTTGTCTCGATGGCATTTTGAATGGCTTGTTGTGCAGTTTTTGCGCTATGCCTTCTGTTTAAAATCTTTAAAATATCGTCGTTAAAAGACTGAATGCCAATACTTAATCTATTAACTCCCAATGATAGCAATTCTTGAAGGTATGCTTTTGACAATTGCTCCGGATTCGCTTCAAAAGTGAACTCCAAATCAGCCGAAAAGTGATAATTTTTTGCCAATTCATTGATGATGTTCGCTAATTCATCGTATGTACAAAGGGAGGGCGTTCCCCCGCCAAAATAGAGTGTATCTATTTGGTTAGATGGTAAATAGTTTTTTGTTAATCTTATTTCCTGACATAAAGCGTGTAAATACGCCTCTTTCAGTTGATCGGAAGCGACAGAAAAGAAGTTGCAATAGATACATTTCTGTTTACAAAAAGGAAAATGGACATAGATGCCGCTCATATTTTTTTATTGTTATAACAGCCGAAAAACAATTTTATTATCTTCCATCGTTTACGTTTTGTATATTTATGGTTTGTCAATAGTTTAGGGAGTATTCCCCAAATTTTTTCCGTTTTGGTTTTGCCGCGTTTCATTACGCAAAGTGGGTGTAATATATAAGTAGTTTATTACTAATTTATTTTATTTCAACAATTATCTGTTTTCCGTATTTTGGAATATGCTCATTTGTCTTTTACTTCGCGTTCTATATCTTCAATGCTGGGCAAACTATCTTTTAAGTCATCAGGCAATTTTTTTGTTAGTCTTTCTTGCCAATCGGCAACGCCAATTGGATTTTTGTAGCCTCGTAAAGAATACTCTACTATGGTTTTATCTTTCCCTTTGACAAGTAAAAGTCCAATGGTAGGTGCATCTGTCGGGTGACGTAATATATCATCTACAATATTTTGGTACATAGAAAGTTGACTAACAAAACCCGGAGAGAATTCACAAGCTTTTAGCTCTATCACTATATAACGACGCAATTTCAGGTGGTAAAAAAGAAGATCTATATAAAAATCATTATTTCCGACTTCGATGTGAACTTGCCTGCCGACAAAAGCAAAACATTGTCCTAATTCGAGTAGAAATTGTTGGATATGTTCGGTTAGTTTTTGTTCTATTTCTACTTCTCTCCGCAGAATGCCGGTGCCAAGAAAATCAAAAAGATAGGGATCTTTGAAAATGTGAGTTGCCATGTCTGAATCGGTAGGTGGAAGTGCTTGCGTGAAATTATTGACTATTTTTCCCGTCCGTTCTTTTTGATTGCTTGAAATTTGTAGTTCTAAAATATTGCTGCTCCAACCGTGTTCGAGAGTGGCTTTGGCGTACCATAGACGTTTTTCGATATCATCTAATTTATTAAGTAACAAAATATTACTACGCCATGGAATTTGTGCAACAACCTGTTGCACAAATTCAAAATCGGAATAAGATTCAG
>CAYYHC010000098.1:0-8586 GCA_964471715.1 uncultured Lentimicrobiaceae bacterium
TGTGATGTAAATGTCTATCAGGTGGACAGGCGATATGGTTGCGTATCCTCTCCGTATCGGCATTCTGTAGATACCTTTCGTTTGCAGCCGATAGATATGCCTCCCCAAACTACGGTCTGTGCGGGTAGTGAGCTTCATTTCACTGTACCTGATCAATCCGATAATGTGCTTTATGAATGGACCATTGATCCTATTTGTGCCGCCTCGGTTCTCGGCGATCACCGCACGAATGATGTGATGATTCTTACGAATTACCTGATAGATGTACCGTTGCCGCTCACTGTCAGTGTCATTTTGAAACGCACCTGTTGTGGTGGGTATGAAAGTTATGATGGCGTGAGGATATTGCTTGTGGACAAGAATATGCCTGTCCTGCAATACGATACCGTTGTTTGTGTCGGTGAATCAGTGTCTTTCAGCGTAATGGATACCGCCACGCCGCAGCTCTGCCGGTGGGTGTTCGATGATGGCGAAGAGAACGGAACAAGCATTCAGCATAGATTTCGGACTTCAGGGCGGCATGAATATACGTTGTTTTATAGTTTAAATTCTCAGAGTGGAACACAGCGAATTACACGTGTGGTAAATGTTAATGAAAATTCTGATACTCCTATTCCCATTTCAGATTCAACACTTTATGTTGGGTCTGTTGATACTATTTCCTGTGTGCCTCGATTCTCGGCAGTTTGCAATTGTGAAGGGTCTATTTTATTGACAGACCGTTCTTTTTATGATGATCATCTGATTATTCCCGACAGAATCTTCAGGGTGTCGGAATATCCGACCCATACCGTCATCATGCATTCGCCCGATGACACAGCTGTGCTTTCGGTTTCGGGGCTGCCTGCGGGGATCTATACCATTGAGATGCACATTCCTTTGTCAATGGACACCTGTGTATTAACGCAAAAGATCACTATTGGGACAGCACCGAAAATCTATTCCATGAATGTTTCCGGCTCTGTGTGTGGAGATACCCCTTTCCTCTGCACGGCGGAAGCCTCTTCGGATGTAACCGAATTTCGTTGGGAATTTGAGGATGGCTCATACAATTTCGGAAACAGCTTATATCATACATATTTTTCTGTTTTGAATTCAATGACAAGCACGATGACTGTGAGTAATGCAGCCGGGTGCAGTACGACTGCCCATCGGCAAATCTCTGTAAAAGAAAATGAATTGGAAGCTCATATTTTCTTTATAGATACTCTGCCCGTTTGCCACGGTCAATCCTGCACCCTATTTTATGATATGACTCAACCCTCAATAATAAATTACATTTGGAACAATTCCGATACCCTATTCGGCAGATTTTATAAAGTAAACCATACGGGTAACTATCGGGTTCGTGCGGTTGACATCAGTGGATGTTCTGCGGAATCGATGATCAATGTACCTTTCTTGAATGCGCCCTCCGCACGCATTATAGGAAAAAGCGAGTTCTATCTTGGCGACACCGTTGAACTGACAGGCAACTCCGGTGATCATAACTCTTATGAATGGAACGTTACCGGAGCTCGGCATGATGAATTCTCCGAACCCAATATTGCCTTTCCTTCTTCGATTGCCGACAAGAATGCTACCGTAATATTGACTGTTACAAACTCTGACAACTGTTCAGCCACAGCCTCTCATAATATTGTGGTGCATTAATTTTGCCTGTACTTGTATTGTTCTAAAAAAGTTGCAACAACACAAACGCCTGTCTTGCGAATAGGCGTTTTCACTCGCACCTAAAATAAAATAGGCTGCGTTAATTTTTTGAGATGAAAGCTTTTACGATGATAGGGCGATGGTCCGTATTGTATAAAAGCCCGTTGGTGGACAGGGGTGGGGTAGCCCATATTTTTCTTCCAGCCGTACATAGGATATTCGGCGTCCAATTGCGACATCAGTTCATCGCGATAGGTTTTTGCCAAGATGGAAGCTGCTGCAATGGGCATCCACTTTCCGTCTCCTTTGACAATGCAATGGAATGGGATATTGTGTTGATTCTTAAAACGATTGCCATCAATAAGCAATAAATCCGGTTTAAGGGACAATTGTGCAATGGCGCGATTCATCCCCAAAATAGAGGCGTTTAAGATGTTAATATGGTCAATTTCGTCGGGTGAAATGAAGCAAACGGCAAAACTGACGGCATCATTTTCGATTTCTGAACGTAATTGTTCACGTACTTTGCGACTTAGTTTTTTCGAGTCATTGATCCGGTTGTTGTGGTAATCGGGGGGGAGAATGACTGCGGCAGCCACTACCGGACCTGCCAAACAGCCTCGTCCTGCTTCGTCGCATCCGCACTCAATTGTGCTTTCATTGTCGGAATATCGAAGCTGTAACATATTTATATATAAAGCTCGCAGAGCATTCTCACAATCATGATGACACCCAAAAGACAGAAAACCAAACCAACAATGCGGTTGATAACGTAGCCGGTTTCGAGCGTAATCATGTTTTTGATTTTATTGGAAAAAAAGCTTTTAGCAATGTCTATCAGGAAGATAGTGACTAAAATGCAGGCGAAGAAGAGAATTCTGATTTTGATTTCGTGACCACTGTATGGCATAATACCAATCCAAAGAACCCAAACGAAAGGGTTCGTAAAGTTGAAGATGGCACCTTTGCCGAAGCATTGATAAAGTTTGATGGGTGCCGCCTGGGAGTCGGAGATGACTTCTTGCTGTCTTTTCGCGGAGAGTTTCGATTTTTTGTTGAAGAAAGTGATCAAGCCGTAAGTGATGAGGATGATGCCTCCTAAGATGCTCAGTAATAGTCGCGTAGTGGGGTTTTCCATACTCCCTGCCAATCCCCACAGACAGAGGGAGATAATTAAAATGTCGCTGAAAGCGATTCCTAAGGCGAAGAGTATTCCTGCTTTGAAACCTTTAGCGATGCTGGTTTGAATAATGCCAAAAAGAGCAGCACCCGGCGAAATCGCGAGAACAAGTCCAATCGGAACCGCTTGTAAGATGGTGGCAATGATACCCATTTTTTATATTTTATTCGTAGTTACCTTTTCGTTTTCCAAAATAATAAGCGATATAGGCACAGAGGTGCAGTTTTTTTGCATCATTGTAAGCCATTTGTTGCACAAACGGGAACACCATGTCCACGGATGCTCCAATTTCCAATGCGTGCATTTTATTATCGTCTTTACTAAAATCAAAATTGATGCCGGTTTTTAAATAAAATCCCGGGTGCAATTTGGTTTGACCGATTCCCTGAAAGTAGGAGGCTCTGCCCAAAATATTGTCAACGTTGTGCTCTTCGGGATTGTATTTGGCACTGTATTTTCCGATGGCGCTACCGGTGTTGGAGTAGTTGATGATGTATAAATAGACCGGCATTGCAAATCCTAATGATAAACCGCCGGAAATGGTATAGCGGATACGAATGCCTCCCCAATAAGGTTTTTGGTGTAAAGTGCGTTGGTATCCATAGCCGGCGCGTAGGAAAAACAGGTCACACAATTTTCCGTAAGAATAACCCGTGGCATCGGAGTAATAGGGATTTTTGGCCCTAACTGCTTTGTGATGCGTGTTATACCAGAAATCTATTTCCCACAGATGCTTGTCGTAATAGGTCGGCGTGCGGCCCTTCTGAAAACTGATTCCACCTCCATTGGTGTTAATGAATGCCCCCAAGCCCCATTCTTTGACAATAACTTTCTTCCACTCCACTTCACCCACTTCTTGTGCAAAGCCGGTAAATAGTAGAAAAAAAAGGAACAAACCGAAAAGCACAGTTCCTTTCAGTTTATTGAGGATGGTGCAATTCATCAATTAGTTGATAGATGCAGTTTGATTGTCCGCAGGTTGAACAACTTCCGTATAGTGACCATAAGCCGGACATTTTTCGCGTGTTGTACATGCAGCTAAAAATAAAAAACAAACTGATATTAAGCTAATTGCAATTAATGTTTTCTTCATGTTGGATTATTTTTTTTGAACTGCAAAAATAAATAAAATACAAGTAAGTTATAATATATTAATGTTGATTTTTAATAATTTTTTTAAGTCGTTGAATATAAGAAAATTAGTTTTATTGGTTGTGTTGATACAATGGTTGGGAACGACAGTTTTCTCCCAAAACGTGGTGATTGTCTGTGCCGATTCCCTGCCCGCTTGCCTGCACAATCGGAAAGCCGGCATGAAAAATAAAGCAAAAGACTCAATCGATTTACAGTTTCAACTTCAAAAATTCACCGATTATGCCCGCTCAAAAGGCTACCTTACCTTTGCCATAGATTCCGTCGTCAAAGATTCCAACACTTTTTTTATTTACCCTTTCGTGGGACGGCAATTTCAATCTACCTGTCTGCTTGTATTATCCGATGATATCTCGTTGATTGAAAATTCGCCTGCACATCGTTTTTTGGACAATGGTTTGATACACCTAAAAGATTATCTGTTGTTTACATCTAAAATGCTTTCTTATTTAGAAAACAATGGCTATCCTTTTGCCGAAATAGGTTTACGGAATTCGCAATTAAGTGAAGATACAATTGCTACTTTAGTTATTGATAAAAAAAACTTTATCATTTTCGATTCGGTGATTGTGAAAGGAAATGTCAAAATTCGGAATAGTTTTTTATTGCCTTATTTGGGACTACGAAAGAAGAAGAAATATAATGAACATATTATACAGCAAGTGCCGCAACGTATTAACGGACTGACCTTTGTATCAGTAACGCGACCTCCCGGCGTGGAGTTTGTTGATAACAAAGCTTACCTCTATCTTTTTCTGGATAAGCAAAAAGTGAATCAGTTTGACGGCTATTTAGGTATCGTTCCGGTGAGTGAGCAGAGTGGAAAAGTGATGTTTACGGGTGAGGTGAATTTGAGTTTGCAGAATATTTTTCATATTGGCGAAAAATTGGCGATTTCGTGGAAAGCTCCCGAGCGATATTCTCAATATTTGCACGTTTCAGCTGATTTCCCGTATCTGTTTAGAACGCCTTTTGGGGTTTCCGGTGATTTTTTATTGGACAAAAAAGATACTAACTATCTGAATATGAATTATTTGGTAGCACTTCAATATTCGTTCCGCGGTGATAACAGTATCAAAACGTATTTTGATTACCGTACATCGGCAATTTTGTCATCACCGTCTGTTGATTGGCTATCGCCGGATTCGTCAAATTATGATTATCATAAGACAATGTATGGTATTGCTTTGAATTATAATAATTTGGATAACATTCAATATCCACGGAGTGGGGTGAAGTTGCGCGGAGATTTTGCGGTGGGTGTGCGTACAATTGAGGTTAATCGTGAGATGCCGATCGAGATGTACAAGGATATTGCGATGAGTATGACGAGTTATCGTTTCGAGGGGGAGGTCGTCGGATATGTTCCGTTGCACAAGCGGTGGGTGTGGGTGGTTGGAAGTAGGTGCGGATGGGCGTTCGTGGCGCAACAACTTAATAATGACCTATTTAAGATTGGTGGAACTCAAACTTTGCAAGGATTTGATGAAATGTCGTTGCGCGCTTCTGCCTATTGGATTGGAAATACGGAAATTCGTTTTCGATTTGCTCGATTGTCGTACTTGAATGTCTTTTTTAATGGCGGTTGGTATGAGCGCAGGATAGTGAATGCCGACTATCATTTCGATTATCCGTGGGGCTTTGGTGTGGGGGTGAATTTGGATACCAAAGCCGGACTTTTCTACATTAGTTATGCACTTGGACAGCAACGAAATAGTCCTATTTCGTTTAAGACCGGGAAAATACATTTTGGCTTGGCAGTCCATTTTTAGCCGATGATGCCCGGACTTCTCTATGGTTGATTCCGTCAACAATTTTGTTAAGAGGTAAGTGGAAATTTTACAGTGTGTCTCGCTCTTGATTTGAATGCGTTTGCATTTGTTTATTCACTGATTTAAAATTAATTAAACAAATACCTTTCTTATACGTTGAAAAGTAAACTATAAATAATTTTGATATGAAACCACAATTTATTGCTTTTTTATCGATTGCTATTACGAATTTATTTGCTTGTAATAGTAGGGACACTATTAATAAAACAACCGTTTCTGAACTTGACTTGACGAGGTATATGGGAAAGTGGTACGAAATTGCCCGCTATGACCACTCTTTTGAACGAAATTTGGTGGGTTGTACTGCTTCTTATTCGTTGAAAGATGACGGTACGGTACGTGTAATCAATGCCGGCTACAAAAAAACACTCACCGGTCAGTTTAAGGAAACCGAGGGCAAGGCACGGCGCCCCGACAATAGTAAGCCCGGCAAGTTGGAAGTTGCTTTTTTTGCCAATTTTTACGCTGATTATTGGGTGTTGGAGTTAGCTGAAGATTATTCTTATGTTTTGGTAGGGAGCCGCAAGGATAAGTACTTGTGGATTTTATGTCGGACTCCGCAAATGCCGGAAGAGGATTTGAATTATGTGTTGGCGAGGGCACGCGAGCGGGGATATGATACTTCTAAATTAATTATGGTAGAACAACCGGAATAATTTTTTGTATTCAATAACAAATTGCAAAATTCAACGTTAAAGTACAAAATTTGATGTATGAAAAAATTTTTATTTTTTGCTGCGTTAATTTACTCATTTTCAGTATTTTCGCAATCTGTTTCTATGCAAAAAGCGCAAAGTGCCGCCCTTTCATTTTTAGGTAATAATTATACGGTTGATACCGTTGAGGTTTATTGTAATGAAAGTGGAGATACACTTTTCTATATGATAAATATGACGCCTGACGGTTATGCGATTGTATCGGCGAATGAGCAAATGATGCCGATCGTGGGGTGGTCCAAGACATCTGCCTTCAATGCGTCACCTCTGTTTTTGCCCATAGTAGAGGATTATTATATGTCTTTTAGTAAGGCGGTTAATGACAATTTTACTGCAGTTCAAAAAACAAATATTCAAACGCGATGGAATCAGTTGACGGGCAAAACAAGACAAACGCCGAGAGTGGAGTGTTGGCCTGCGCCGGGGAGTACCGCTACGGAAGGGTGGGTAGAAACCCGCTGGACGCAGACTTCGCCCTATAATCTAATGTGCCCGATGGATCCTGAAAACAATACTCGTAGTTATGCAGGCTGCCCTGCAATTGTAATGTCGCAAGTTCTTAACTACTTAAGAACCACTCATCATACTCGTTTTAACGATTCTGATGATTATTTGCATAACTATGGCGGTCGTGTTTACGATATCGATGATGATGCCGACTCTTTGAGATTTCCCTCTTTTCCGGTACTTAATGGCATGTTAGATGATGCTGATTCGTTGTATGCTCTGAATGAGGCAATTGGAAACTCATTGGCGGCTGCTTTGGTATTCGCAAGTGGTACTGCTTGTACGCAGGTATATACTTCGGAGGGGTCGGGGACTTTTGCGGTCAATCAAGCCTATCAAGCCTATCAACGTTTCGGTTTTGGAAACAGCATTTTGTATCAAACGGCTGATTCGGGAATGTATGCCAATCTGATCGACAATCTCAAAAATGGCTATCCTGCTCATTTAGCGTTAGTGGATGAAGCATGGAGTACCGGTCATAATGTGGTGGTTGATGGCTACAGAGCCGATGGTTATTTCCACATTAATTTTGGCTGGGGGGGACAGAGCGATGGTTGGTGGTTAGTCCCTGATCCGGCATTTCCATACTCTTTGGGGGTGTTGGAAGGTATTGTCGTAAACATTATTCCCGATGAAGTGGGAATCACGGAATCAGCTTCCAATAAGTCGTTCGTTATCAGACCTAATCCTGCTGAAGATACCATCTATCTGTCTTCTTTACAAGACGATAATGTCCGTTATTCAATTTTTAGTGTGAATGGGCAACAGGTACAAAAGGGAAAAACGGACGGGATTATTTCTGTTTCAAAACTTTGTTCAGGAACCTATATTTTGAACATAGATACCCCAAACGGCAAATTGTCAGAGAAATTCATTGTTGTGAAGAATCATTAAAATATTCTATATCACGAAGGGAAGTGATTAAAGTCTATTGATTCTTTTCTTCACAAAGTATCTTTTATCAATTATTTTATCGAAAAGAATAATGCAATAGAGACGGCTATCATAACGATTGCCACGATGGTTTTGTATCTCTTTTTATCGATTTTCTTGATGGTTTTCATTGCTAAAAAGTTACCGAAAATCATCGCTGCTCCTATAAAAAGTCCATTTAGAAATCCGTTAAAATCCATTAAGTTGAGTTTCCCATAGACCACAATTTTAATGATGTGCATGGCGCTTGCGGCGGCGGCTTCGCTGGCAATATAAGCTATCGGGGCAAGTTCTAAAGTGAGAAAAACGGCGCTACTTAATGGTCCTGAAATACCTAAAAGTCCGTTGATTAAGCCGGTAATGCCGCCCCCGACAATCATTGTACCGCGTTTCTGCGGAAGCTTGATCTTGCCCGTCAGTTTAATAATGGCAAAAAGAATGAGAAAAACGGCAAGTATTTTGGTCATCATTACTTTTGGAGCTATCGAAAAGCCAATGGCACCCAAAGCGGTACATGGTGCAGCAAACAATAGAAAACGTGCCACCTGTTTCCAATCAATCTCTTTCCAACCGATGCCAACTTTTGATAAGTTGCTCATTAACTGAGCAATAG
>CAYYHC010000099.1:0-8433 GCA_964471715.1 uncultured Lentimicrobiaceae bacterium
TGTCATGGTTTTTTGTCATGCTCAAGTTATTATTGGGCGCCCCGGCAGTTTTCCTTCCCATTTTCGCCGCACAACTGCCGTCACGCTTTCCGCTTGTACTCCTCGCAGCCTGACTCTGTCGGCCATCTCACCCCATAATTGTAAATTGTACATTATCAATTGTTCATTGGAAAGCTGCTGCGGGGTATCCGCTACAATCGTTGGCGCATTATTTCTTCGGAATAATCAATTTCGCGAATTTTAATATCAACATTTTATCCCCCAATGTATCAAATGTAATCGTTGCTTTTCGGTCACTGCCAACCCCATCTATTTTTTTGATGGTTCCATAGCCGAATTTGATGTGATAGATTCGCAATTGCGGCACAATTTCGGTGGGTGCGGCAATTCGTCCAATGGCTGAAACATCCATCTCCGCCTGACTTTTGGGCTTGTCAGGTATCGACGTCTTCTTGCTGTAAGTTTTGCCCGTCCAGTCATTCTTCGGATTGGCAAAAATCCCTTTCCCCGCCGACGCCTTGGCTATCGTTTTAATGCACGACATCGGAATTTCATCCAAAAAACGGCTCGGTTCACAAAATTGCAAACTACCAAAACGATAACGAGTTTGAGCATGCGTAATGGTTAACATCTTCTTGGCACGCGTAATGGCAACGTAAAACAATCTGCGCTCTTCCTCCAACTCCCTGCGCGAACCAATGGACAATGAGGAGGGAAATAAATTCTCTTCCATTCCCGTAATATACACATAATCAAATTCCAAACCCTTCGCAGAGTGAATGGTCATCAATTTTACTTTGTTATCGTTGTTATCTTCCTTTTCCTCATCATCGGTCATCAACGCCACATTCTCCATAAAACGGTCTAACGTCGGGACAAAATCTTCAATCACTTCTCCTGTATCTTCATTAAAGGTGGTTGCCTCTGCGTTTTCTGCAAAATTTTGCATGGCATCCAATAATTCCTCAATGTTGGAAACGCGCTCTTTTTCAGACAAATCGGCTTTTAAATCGGTGATAATTCCGGAAGAAATGGCAATATGTTTCCCTAATTCGTAAGCATTTTTGGCAGCTAATTGCGAGGTATAGCTCTTAATCTTCATAGCAAAATCCTGAATTCTTTCCTTCGTCGGTCCATTCACCGGTAGTTCAAAAAATTGCGGGTCTTCCACAATGTCCCACATTCGCACGTTATGCTCTTGCGCCGCCACCGTAATCCTTTCAATCGTTGTTTCGCCAATTCCCCGCAACGGATAATTGATAACTCTGCGCAAAGATTCTTCATCGTAATGGTTGATGGCCAATCTGAAATAAGCAATTAGATCCTTTACCTCTTTTCTTTTATAAAACGAAAGACCTCCGTAAATTCTATATGGAATGTGTTTTTTGATGAACACTTCTTCCAATGCGCGCGATTGCATATTGGTACGATACAGAATGGCAAATTGATTGCATTCGGCATGATAATTGTGCTGCATTTCAAATATCGAATCACAAACAGCTGTAGCTTCATCACTTTCACTGCCGGTTGGCAAAATGGTAATGGGCGTTCCTTTGTCGTTGTCGGTCCAAACCGTCTTTTGCAGTTGTTCCCGATTATTTTTGATGATTGCATTAGCGGCATTGACAATGTTTTGCGTGGATCGATAGTTCTGTTCCAACTTAATGATTTTAGCCTCTTTGTAGTCTCTTTTGAAGTTCAAAATATTGTGAATATCCGCGCCTCTAAAGCCATAAATACTTTGTGCATCATCTCCAACAACGCAAATATTATGATGCGCTGCAGCTATCTTTTTGATAATCATGTATTGCGCAAAATTGGTGTCCTGATACTCATCTACCAAAACATAACGAAAGCGATTTTGATATTTGAACAGCATTTCCGGGAAATCGCGCAATAGCGCATTGGTATAGTATAATATGTCATCAAAATCCAGCGCATTTGAACTATGAAGACGATTATTATAGCGTAAAAATATTTCGGAAATCATGGGCCGGCCGGTCTGTTTATCGACTTCCAATGCTTCAATATTCCTGGCGTAATCTTCAGCAGAAATAAGGTTGGATTTAGCCGCCGAAATTCTGTTCAGAACAAAATTGGCAATGTAAATTTTGGGGTCCAAATTCATTCCTTTGATGATATTTTTGAGCAAATTTTTAGAGTCGTCAGTGTCATAAACGGTGAGTGCATTGGTAAAACCGATTTTTTCGGCTTCGGTACGTAAAATGCGCAAAAAAACAGAGTGAAAAGTGCCCATATAAACCGATTTGGCTTTTGCGCCAATCAATTTTTCTATACGCTCTTTCATCTCTTTGGCTGCTTTATTGGTAAAAGTAAGAGACAAAATCTGATAGGGAAGGATGCCTTGTGATAGCATATAAGCAATACGATAGGTTAGAACGCGCGTTTTGCCGGAGCCGGCGCCCGCTATAACCATCACCGGACCTTGAATAGTTTGAGCCGCTTCTTTTTGAGAATCATTAAGTTGTGATAAAATAGTATCGTTCATTTTTTAATGTCAAAGAGTTTAATCCATAATGTAAATGCGTGGTACACGCTTAGAAATTGCAGTGAGTAAATGATAAGGGATTTTGCCGATTTGATTGGCAATGTCATCAATTCTGTTTTGTTCTCCATAAACAATGACTTCGTCACCCTCGCGTGCTTCAATGCCGGTAAGATCAATCATTGTCATATCCATACATATTTTACCGATAATGGGGACAAAATGGTTGTTGATGACAACTTTCCCAACGCCGCGCCCCAATTCCGGTGCATATCCGTCAGCATAACCTATCGGAATAATGCCGACTTTGGTCGTTTTTTGTGCAGTAAAGGTGCGATTATATCCGACCGTCTCTCCCTCCTCAATCTTGACTATGTGTGTGATGACAGTTCGCAACGTGGCGACATGTTGTAAATGTGTTTTATCCTCCTCAATCGAGGAAAAACCATACAAGCCAATGCCTAAGCGAACCATATCGAATTGCGCTTCCGGAAATCGGGAAATGCCCGCTGAATTGGCAATATGTCGCAAAATAGGATAGTCGAACTGCCCAATAATTTTGTTGGTAACTTCTTTAAAAATAGCAATTTGCTTCTTCGTAAAATCATCTTCTTTCGGATCTTCTGCCGCAGCAAAGTGCGAAAATATAGACGCAATTTTCAATTGAGGATTCTGCTTAATGATGGCAATCGCTTCTTCAATCTCGTTCTGTCGAAATCCCAAACGATGCATTCCCGTATCAATTTTAAGATGAATTTTGAATTCTTTAATGTCCGGATGCGCACTCAACGCCTTTTCCATCTCTTTTAATGAATAGAAATTGAAAATTTCAGGCTCTAATCCGTAATTAATCATCATTTCAAAACTCTCCGCTTCAGCTCCCAGCACAATAATCGGAAGATTGATGTTTTTCTTTCTTAAATTAACGCCCTCATCGGTATAGGCAACTGCTAAATAATCAATATTATAATATTGTAATTCGTTGATTAATTCGGCATCTCCCAAACCGTAACACATGGCTTTGACCATTGCCACCACTTTGGTCTCGGGTTTGATTAAGCTCCGATAGTAATTCAAATTATTGATTAAAGCCGGCAAACTTACACTAAGTATGGTACGATGAGATTTTAATTGCAATAGGTCAACAATTTTTTCAAAACGATAACTTCGTGCTCCTTTTACCAATATGGCTTCCTGCTGAAAAGAAATCTCCTGAATATGAGACAATAAAGCGGAAGTATCTTTGAAAAAATATTGTTCATCAAGATTGAATAGATGTTGGTGCCGATAAAAATCAGTCCCTACAGCAATGAATTTGGTAATGCCATTATTTCTTAGCAGTTCGTTGATTTGTAAGTAGTTATCGTCATTCATAACTCCGATTTGTGCAAAATCGGACAGAATAGCCGTGCGTTTGGTGTATCGGATTTGTGACTGTACAAAAGCCAAGGCAATTTGCAACGAATTGAAATCCAAACTATAAGTATCGTTGATAACCACCGATTGCTTGATGGCTTCTTTTACCTCCATCCGCATGTTGACCGGCGTCAGCAACGCAAGTTTTTCGTTGATTTGTTGCTCTGTAAAATTAAGATGAAGCAGTAATATGATTGAATGAATCGCATTTTCAACGGAGGCGGCGTCAATAAACGGGATCACATAATCATTGTCGTGAATGGTAATAATCGTTTGTCGATTATTCGTAACGGTTTGCGATATCTGATAAAAAGCGTAGGCGTTGGTTCCCCACGACAATTTTTGTTTTGACTTCCACTCTGATTGCTGAAAAACGCTATCAATGAGTGGATTATCATTACAATAGATAATGGTTTCACAATTTTTAAAAAGTTGTATTTTTTCGCACAATTTTTCTTTTTCATCTTGAAAAAACTGAGCGTGTGCCGTTCCGATATTGGTCAAAATGCCAATTGTGGGTTGAATGATTTTTTCCAATTTTTCCATTTCCCCTTTTAGGGAAATACCGGCTTCAAAAATACCTAAGTTATGATGTGGATTAATTTGCCAAACAGAGTAGGGGACACCAATTTGCGAATTATAACTGTTGGGATTGGCAATGAGGTGAAAGCTATCCGACAGCATTGTGTTAAGCCATTCTTTTACAATTGTTTTGCCATTACTTCCGGTAATAGCGATGACGGGAAGCGTAAATTTTTTGCGATGCGCAGACGCGATTTCCTGCATTGCTGTTACACTATTTTCAACCTGAATAAAATTACAATTAGTGAAAGCGGCATAATCTGCCAATGGCTCTGTAATCACAAATTGCCGAACGCCTTTGTCAATCAAACTATGAATGAACCGGTGTCCGTCGTTTTTTTCTGTGATAATGGCAAAAAAAAGCGTCTTTTCCGGTTGCAAAAGTCTGCGACTGTCAAACAATAATTCCGTGACCGGCGCATCAGGTTGAGAAATTCTGCTACCCAAACTATTGATTGATTGTAAAATAGAAGCGATTGTCGGCATAAATAATATTACAATTTTAAAGAGGAAATAATGTCTTTAATTTTTAATGAAAGTTCTTCTTTCACTGTTTCAAAGGAATCTTCGGGTGTCATCTCTTTTTTTACTCCGAAATAAAATTTGATTTTAGGTTCCGTTCCCGATGGACGTACGGTAATTTTACTTCCGTCTTCGGTAAAAAACTGCAAAACGTCGGATTTCGGGAGAGAAATGTCAGTTTTTTGATTATGAATGCAATCAAAGGAACTTTTTTGTGAATAGTCAATAATTTTGATTACTCGCGAATTATGAATGACTTTAGGAGGTGTATTTCGGAAATTATCCATCATTTGTTTAATTTCGGCAGCACCGGACTGTCCTTTTTTAGTGATGGAGAATAATTCTTCTTTATAAAAACCGAATTGTCGATAGATTTGTTGGAGCATTTGATATAATGTTTTGCCTTTTTCTGCGTAAAAAGCAGTCATTTCGGCAATCATACAACATGCGGAAACGGCATCTTTATCGCGAACAAAATCGCCTACCAAGTAGCCGTAACTCTCTTCGCCGCCAATGATGAAGGTCTTTTCGTTTTCATAGTTTTTGATTTTCTCGGCAATATATTTGAAGCCGGTAAGTACATCTTCGCAAAGCACATTAAAATGCTCGGCGATATCTTTTACCAATTCAGAGGTTACTATTGTTTTAACAATGAATTCATTCCCGCTCAGTTTCCCTTTTTGTTGCCATTGCGACAAAACGTAGTAGATAAGCAGACTTGCGGTCATGTTGCCGTTAAGCAGTTCCATTTCTCCTTTGTCGTTTCGGATGGCTGCTCCCACGCGGTCGGCATCGGGGTCGGTTGCCAGCACAAGGTCAGCCTGAATTTCGTCTGCTTTACGAATCGCCAACTCCATCGCAGTTTTTTCCTCCGGATTGGGAGAAGCCACAGTCGGGAAATTGCCGTCAGGCGTTCGTTGTTCCTCAACAATGGTAACATTCTTAAAACCATACTTTTGCAGAGCGATTGGAACCAATTTGATACCTGTACCGTGTAAAGAAGAATAGACAATTTTTATGTCGCTTTGCTTTTGTATTGCTTCCGGATTTAACGATAAATCAACTACTTTATGCAAATATATACTATCTATATTTTCGCCAATGGACATAATTTTATCCTTATTTCCTTTCCACTTAATTTGGTCAACGGAAGTAACAGCGTTCACCTCTGCAATAATCAAATGGTCAAATGGAGGCACCAATTGACCGCCGTCGTTCCAATATACTTTGTAACCGTTATATTCTTTGGGATTGTGTGATGCGGTAATGACAATGCCGGCTTGACATTGCAATGCGCGGACCGCAAAAGAAAGCTCCGGCGTGGGGCGTAAACTCTCGAACAAGTAACAATTAATGCCGTTGGCTGCTAATATATCGGCTACAACGCGGGCAAATTCGCTACTATTGTTTCTCGAATCAAAAGCGATGGCAACGCTAACGCAATTTGTGGAAGGTGTTTTTTTGATAAAATTGGCCAAGCCTTGTGTGGCTGCGCCAACGGTGTATCGGTTCATTCGATTGGTGCCGACGCCCATTATTCCGCGTAATCCACCGGTTCCAAATTCCAAATTTTTATAAAAAGATTCAACAATTTCATCAGGATTATCAACCAACATCTTTTTAATTGTGGTTTGGGTGACTTCATCGTAACCTTCGCCCAACCATACGTTTACTTTGTCAATAATTGCTTGTTCCATCTTACTATATAATATTATATTCTATAATTATTAAATGCTATTCTAATTTTTTTGGATTATTTTTGATACTATTTAATTGATCATCAGAATATTGTGTAAAATAACAGTTAAGGACGACAATAATGGCAAATGCGCCCCAGAAGGGGAGAGATAATTTATCGGTGTCCAAGAAGTTATTCATTACTCCGTGAATGAAATAAGTCACGAGTGCCAAAGTTGCGGACAGACTGACAATTCTCACGGTTTTGCTGTTACTTCGTGTGTAAGTGGTAATTCCGTAATAGAGGACCAAGATCATCAGTGCCAGAACGGTGACCAATCCCACAAAACCGGTTTCAGCGCAAGGTCCGATATATTCGCTATGGGCATTGCCTCCGTCGCCAAAGTTGGTGGTGATGATGGTTTTGTAACGGTAATCTTGGAAAGGTGCATAAGCAAATTGGTAGGTACCGGGTCCCCAACCCAAAATGGGGCGTTCCTCTATCATTCTGAAAGCGGCTTGCCAACGGTTGAGACGCTCTACATTCGATGCATCGGTTGAAATATTGGAAATAGACTGTAGCTGTTCTGCCAAATTTCCGGATGAATCCTGACTATTCCGCGACATTCGGTACAATATATCATCGGCAAAACAGAAAAAAGTCGTGGCTATGATGGCGGTTCCCACGATAAACCACGAGAATTTAATTCGTAATTTCAGAATACACCAAATACCAATGGCACCGATTAAACTCAACCATGCAGCTCGGCTATAAGATAAATAAAGTCCGACGAGAAAAATAAATGTCATTACAATATATAATGTTTTAGCGAGTTTGGTTGTTTTGGGTAAAAAAATCATGCCTGCCGTAATCGGAATAAAAAATGCCAAAATGGCACCGTAAGCAGTATGGTCATTGTAAAATGGAGACATAATCCAGTGCGCAATACGGTCGCCAAAGCTGGTCATGGCGTGTTTAATGGTGGTTATCACCACCACACATGCCAACGCTGCTGCATAACAATTGAAAAAAGTAATCCATTTGTTGATATCCTTTTGCATCAGCTGAATGACCATAAAATAAGATGAAACGATAAACCATATTTTGGCGGCAAAAAACTTAAACGAAACCAAAGGATATTCACTTGAAATACAAGTAATAAACATCCAAGTTAAATATGCAAATATCGCAATCGTGATAGGATGTTTGAGTAATTTCTTGTCAAAAGTAAGGTCATAACAGATGCGGCACAAAAATAACAGAGTGATGGCAATCATCAGCAGTTCAGCCGGTAGCGAAATGCCAATCTGTATTTTATCATTTTCCAATAAAATTGAAAAGGGGGTGCTGAAAGCCAACAAATACATTAATAAGTCGGTGCGATAGATTAAAAGATAAATGAGAATGGCGGCTAACGAAAGAAATGGAATGTAGAAAAATTCATTGGCAATTGCCAATGAATTAAGTAGTACAAAGAGGAAAATTCCTCCTATGGTGATAGCTTTTTTATATTTCAAGAACATTTTAAAGAGTAAGAGATATTGAATTATAGTGATGTGTTATTGGCTTCTTCTTCTCGTTTGATGTTAGTTCCTTTTATATTTTCAATGATTAATAAAATGATGAGAGTCAAAATAAGTGATGAAACGCTTGCCAATGTCATAATAATTGACTTTTTGGGATAGAATTTTTTATCTGCCGGGATGGCTCTGTCAACAACAAATTTGGT
>CAYYHC010000100.1:0-8266 GCA_964471715.1 uncultured Lentimicrobiaceae bacterium
TGTATTACCTTTCAGGAATTCGAAAGGTAATTTTATCTCGATTTTTAATTAAAACTTTTATTTGTTGATGGCTTTTTGGTTTACCCAACACCAACCATTTTCTTTTAAAGAAAGATGGATGATTGTGTGGACTTTTCTGACTTTGCATGTTAGTTATGGCTCAGGCTATTGCGCAGGTATTTGGGATTTTATTATTTTTGAAAAGAAACCGAAAAGCAAATTTCATCAACTAAGCCGCTAAATTCCCTTCATTAACCTCGAAAAAAGATAGTAGTGGCTTTGATCGAATGAATTGCTTTCATCAAAGATGCTTTGTTTTTCTATCAATGTAAAATATCGCAAAAAAGTTTTTATAAGATGTAATATGATTAAAAAAAAATCGTATTTTTGCAGCCTCAATTGTACGGGGTGTGGCGCAGTTGGTAGCGCGCTACGTTCGGGACGTAGAGGTCGCAAGTTCGAGTCTTGTCACCCCGACAATTTTTTTAATACTTATTTACCTTTACACCTTGCAAATGTTTAATAATAAGTTCTTTTCCATTATCGCTCACTATCAATGGAAATTGGTACTTGTAATTATTCTCAACATCATTTCACTACTATTTTCCATACTGATGTTGATGCTGGTAGAACCTTTCGTTAAGCTGATTTTTCAAGGAAATATTTCCGATTTAAGTCCCATTAATGCCAAGATAATTTCATTAATATCCAATTTTATTGATTTATCGGCACCACAAAATTCGCTGATTTCCATTGTTCTCTTGGTAGTGTTTCTTTTTGTGTTGAAGAATATTTTTCTTTTTTTAACTCAATGGGTTTTGGCACCCATCCGCAGTGATGTGATCCGAAATTTACGTAACGAGATGTATTACAAGGTTTTAATACTTCCTATTGCTTTTTTTAGCGGTCAAAAAAAAGGAGATGTCATCTCGCGTGCCGTCAATGATACACAAGAAATTGAGTTTACGGTACTTAACGCTTTCCAGATGTTTATTACTGCTGTTCTGACTGTTGCCATTTATATGCTCGCACTATTTTCAATGAGTGCCCGCATGACGTTATTTGTGCTGTTGGTTTTGCCTATCGCCGGATTACTTATTTCTATGCTAACCAGAAAATTACGCCGACAATCGTTGGAATCGAAGAATCGTTTTGGTACTTTGTTTTCGCACGTGGAAGAAACCATTGCCGGACTTCGAATTATCAAAGGGTTCAATGCTCAAAAACATGCCGAGAATGTTTTTGATAAACATAATGAGAGTTTTGCGCAATTGCAAAAGAAAATCTATCGTCGTGCAGATTTGTCATCGCCCATGAGCGAATTTTTGGGTGTAACGGTAGTGATGGTTATTTTGGTTTTCGGTGGAACTATCGTATTGAATAACAACGCTGCGCTCTCTCCCGCGCTTTTTATTACTTACATTGCGCTGTTTTCTCAAATTGTCAATCCTGCCAAAAATATCGGTACCGCACTATCCAATTATCGTCGCGGTTTGTCGGCGTTAGACCGTATTTATGAAGTGTTGGATGCCGATGAAGCCATTATCTGCGACCCAAAAGCTGTTTCTATTGACACTTTTGAACAAAATATTGAAATAAAAAATGTCACTTTTTCGTATGAAGAGACGGAGGTGCTCAAGAATATTCAGTTAGAAATCAGGAAAGGCGAAGTGGTTGCTTTGGTCGGTCCGTCCGGTGCCGGAAAATCAACGCTGGTTGACCTTCTTCCCCGTTTTTATGACGTAACGGCAGGCGAGGTTTTAATCGACGGCATTAACATTAAAAAGTATGACATTGACCATCTTCGTTCGCTCTTTTCGATTGTTTCACAAGACATTGTGTTGTTCAACGATACCATTTTCAACAACATCGCATTCGGTTTGAAGGATGTGTCGGAAGAAGCGGTCATTGAAGCCGTGCGCACTGCCAACGCTTACGACTTTATTCAGTCACTGCCGGAGGGGTTGCAAACCAATATTGGAGACCGCGGGTTGAGTTTGTCGGGTGGACAACGACAACGCATAAGCATTGCCCGTGCAGTTTTGCGAAATACTCCTATTCTTATTTTGGACGAAGCCACTTCTGCCATGGACACCAAATCTGAAAAAATGGTGCAAAATGCACTTGACAAAGTGATGCAAAACCGCACTACTGTTGTCATTGCACATCGTTTATCTACCATCAGAAACGCCACTAAAATCGTGGTAATGGATGCCGGTGAAATTGTGGAAATGGGGACACATGAAGAACTTATTGCGGCTCAAGGCAAATATAGCAAATTAGTGGACATCAATCAATATTCTTAAAATCTATGGCAAAGCACAAATTGGCGAGATTCGCAGAAAACAAAACTTTTGGCAATCTTTATCAACACGATGATTATGACTTGCGAAGCACCGGTTTCCCTTTAAAAGGCAAATGGAATGAGCATTTTAAAAATAGCAATCCTATCGTAGTGGAAGTGGGATGCGGAAAAGGAGAATATACTATTGCCTTAGCCAAGCAGTATCCTAAAATTAATTTTATCGGTATCGACCGCAAGGGCGCCAGATTATGGAGAGGATGCAAAGACGGCGTAGAGCAACATATTGATAATGCAGCATTTATACGGGGAAAGATTGATGATATTACCTATTTTTTTTCTCCGGGCGAAGTAGCCGAAATATGGGTTACTTTTCCTGATCCGCAACCTAAAAAAGAACGTCGCCGCTTGGTTTCACCCCATTTTGTGGATAAATATAAACAAGTGTGGGGCAAACAAGGTATTTTGCACCTCAAAACCGACAACCGTTTCCTCTATAATTATCTTTTAGAGACTGCACAAACGCAAAATTGGAACGTCATCGAAAATATTGAAGATGTTTATCAAGCTCAAAAGTATCCTTTTTTAACAGAAATTCAGACTTTTTATGAGAAAAAATGGTTAGAGGAAGGCTCTTTGATATCTTACATCAAAATACAATTTGAAAATCAATAATCGGTACTATTTTCATATCTTGCGACGGACATATATTTTTTTAATTATTAGGACGCCGCCGAGGACGTTCAATAAAATAAATAATGAATAAAAAAGATTTAAAGTAGGTTAATAGCACCTTGTGCTTACGGTTTTATATTCTTTGACATCGTAATAGGAACAATCTGAGCGTGAAATTTATTTTCTCTTTTTTAAAATGTGGCAAAATAGCTATCAATTTTTGACTGTTTTTGTCAACAAATTTTTTTTTATTTTTTTGTTTGAAGTAGAGAAGAATAATATTTATAATCATCGCACTATTTTAGAATGAAAGAAAAAAACGAAAAATCCGTTTCTTCTTATCGAAAAAATGTATTTTTGCAACTTCATTCAATCAACATAAATGTCCGTTTGGGGCGGGCAAAAACATAAAAAAGGAAGAGATATAAAATGAAAATTGCTGTAATTGAACCCTTAGGAGTGGCTACCTCTGTATTAAAACAAAAAATAGAAGCCCGAATCGGAAACAGTCACGATATTCAATTTTATGATGATCGTAAAGAAGATGAAGCTTCACTGATTGCGCGTTGCAAAGATGCCGAAATTGTAGTGTTGTCCAATATTCCGTTTAAAGCCAATGTCTTAGAACACTGTCCTTACTTAAAGAAAATTTGCGTCGCCTTCACGGGCATCGACCATATTGATTCCGATTATTGCGCCGCTCACGGTATTGAGATTAAGAATTGTGCCGGTTATTCTACGGTTGCCGTTACCGATGTGGTTTTCGGGCTGTTGCTGTCCATCGCGCGCAACCTGCCCGCTTGTGATACCGCTTGCCGCGCAGGAAAAACAAAAGCCGGCTTAATAGGATTTGAATTGGCAGGCAAAAAATTCGGAATTATCGGTTTTGGAAATATTGGCAAACGTGTGGCGACTATCGCGCAAGCATTTGGTTGTGAGGTGTTTGTATATACACGTCACCCGCAGCAACAAGACGGAATTACTTTCGTTGATAAAGATACATTGTTGTCCACTTGCGACATTGTTTCTTTACATGTGCCTTTCAATCAAGAGACAGAAGGACTGATTGCCGCCCGCGAGTTTGCCTTGATGAAAGATTCTGCCGTTTTGATTAATACCGCCCGCGGTGGGGTAGTGGATACCGCCGCTTTGATAGATGCTCTTTCGCAAAACCGAATCGCTGCCGCCGGTATTGACGTTTTTGACCAAGAGCCACCGTTAGCGACCGATTTTGAGTTGCTGAAATTGAAAAATGTTGTTCTGACCCCGCACATTGCTTTCGCCACTTGGCAGGCTTTTGAAAAAAGAGCCGACATTATTGCCGACAATCTCAAAGGTTGGTGCTGCTAACTATCGGCTGATAATCAGCTTCTTCGTTGGATTATAATGATAATCGCCCAAAACGCGAATTAAATAAATTCCTCTTTTCAAGTGGCTGATATTTAATTGAATCAATGTTGATGCTTCGTTGTTGGTTGTCGTAAAACTTTCGACCATTTTTCCGGTGATGTCGTAAATATATACTTGACGAATGACCGATTTCTTATCATCAATTCTCACATTTACAAAATGAGTTGCCGGATTAGGATAAATTGTCACTTGATTGAATTTTGAATAATCTTGTAGTGAAATATCAATTGGTGGAGGTGTAATTCCTTCAAAATAAGACACTCCGCCGGCGTAATTCCCGACAATCAAGTCTAAATAATCATCGTTGTTGAGGTCGGCCACTGCCGCGCCCGTGCGAATTCCTTCCATAATATCTCGACGATTGTTCCCCAACACTTCAAACATTTTTTCTTCTTTTAATCGAAAAACAGTGCTCAAATTTTGGTCAATTTGGTCGTAATAGCTGATATTTCCTTGTTCATTTCCACAGAATAAAACCGTTTCATTCCGGTTGTTTTTGAAAAAACAGGGGACGGAAAACCCAAAATAGGATATTTCTTCATTACGTACGTCCACACCACCCAAAGTGTCGGTTACAAATGTGAAATCGGGAATGCCATTAGAGGTGTTGCGATAAAAAGCGATTTGTCCACGCCGATTGCCAATGAGCAAATCTTTTCTCCCATCTTGGTCAATATCAAAATATTGAGGTGTGCTGTAATCTCCCACATCAATAGTGGCGTAGTGTGCGACCGCGGCATTCAGTTCCGGCATAAGACCCATGGAACTATTATTGGTAAAAAGTAGAAGCGTGCCATCGATATTTCCACAGAGCAAATCGATTGTATTATTGCCGTCAAAATCACCAAAAGCAGGGTATAAAGCTTGATAATTTCTTGATTTTAAATTCCCAAAATTGTTGGTTATATATTCAAAGACAGCCATTTCAGGGGTTCCGACATTTTGATAATAGGTTATGGAAGACGAAAAATAGGAGGTCAAATAGCCATTATGAAGTGCGGAGGAGTCGTAACTTCCGTAGTTGGCAATGAACAAGTCCTGCAAGCCATCTTGATTCCAATCGTAAAAAACAGGGTATGCACCGCTGCCGGTTTCAATCATCTCGTTTTGCAAGAATGATTCTGTCACTTTTTCGTATTCATTCGTTTCTGTATCAAGATGATACAACCAAAAGCTGTTTTTATCTTGTGATTTCGTTAATGACGGATCTGAAGGGGAAGCCAATAGTTCTTTCTGCCCGTCTCCGTCAATATCAAGGAGATTAATGACCGGCATTGAATATAACCATATAGGATTCAGGTGATTAGGAAAAAGTGTGTCAACTTCTGTCATCGTGGCATCTTCGGGCGTTCCGCCGTTGTACAAGCGTACCAAATTGGGGTAGTCCACGTCGCCTAAAATAAGGTCGGGCGTGTAATTTCCGGCAAAATCATGCACAAATAAGGTCGAACCGATATGGCGAAGCGGTTCATCTTGTTTCTGTCCGCAATTACTGTTCAAAATGATGGAATTATCTTCCCCGCCTTCTTCAAAGTGTCCCCAACATTCATCTTCCAAACGAAAGTCGAATTGTTCGGCATTCCCGCTGTTTTCCATTGCATAATTTTTGTGAAAATGAACGTATTTTCCTAATAACCAAAAGTTTAGAATATCTAAATCGCCGTCGCCATCTAAATCTTCAATCGACAAATAATCGTCGGGGGAAGTATAGAGATTGGTGTAATCGTTGTAGTAAAAAGACTGTAATTGTTCCGTTACGAGCCGGAAGCGGAGCGTATCGTCCGATAGGTTTTGATAGATGGTAATTCCTGCTAATCCGTAGCAAAAGATGTCCTCTTTTCCATCATTATCATAGTCTTTAAAAATAACCCAATTGTGCAAATTGGGGAATGCACATTGATATTCCGGTGCGAAACGATAATGATTGGGGTAGGGTAGTTCGGTATTGATAAAGGGAAGAAGTCGATCGCCGTGTTTTTCAAAAATCACCAAGTCCTTGATACCGTCTAAGTTGAGGTCAATTTCGGAGGCACGTACGGCGTTGATGCCTCCCGCCCATGCAAAGTGAAAACGGTTGGAATCTTCATTTAAAACAAAAAGATTTTGGTCCCTTTTGAAACCAAAATCATGTCTGTTTTGAGAATACAAGTAATTCGATAACAGCAATATCGTAAAGAAACAAGGCAGGAGAATACGAATATTTGTTCGCCCCATTTTAGTAATGATAGCGATTTCTCCGTTTTGATTTCATAACGTAGTTGGTATTAATTGGTTTGGTAGATTTTTGTCTAATCTTACGTTTACCTTTAAACGCTTTTTTCCGTTTTGTCTGACTTTTTTTATTTTTCGTAAATTTTCGCATATTACGGTACGAAGGTTGGCAAGCACTCAGACTCATTAAGGTAGGCATGCTGAAAAGAAAGACAAGCAAATAAACCAAATACTTCCGTAGTTTCATATTGTTTTATACTATAAATGATTTTTTCAAATTAGTTTGCAAATTTACAAGTTATTTTCAATTGTACGCTACTTTTCAAATTTTGTTACTATTTTTTTTCAACAATTGTGCAAATTTGGTTTAATTTGTCAACAATTGATGTTTGATATTATTTATAACTATTTATAAAACAATTTATTAGTTAGATAAATCCCTTTATTAAAAAAGAAAAATGTCGAATAATCTGATGATTATTCGACATTTTTGTCAATCAAACGGAATGATTATCCCAAGAAAGGGTAACCGTATTCTGTTGGAGGAAGCAAGGTTTCTTTGATGACGCGTGGGCTGATCCAGCGGTACAAGTTCAATGAACTTCCTGCTTTATCGTTTGTGCCGGAGGCTCTTGCGCCGCCAAACGGTTGATTGCCAACCACTGCACCGGTCGGTTTGTCGTTAATATAGAAATTGCCGGCGGCATATCTCAAAATGTCAAAGGCTTCGTTTAAGGCGTAACGGTCTGTTCCTAAAATAGATCCGGTTAAAGCATAAGGAGAAGTCTCATCGCAAAGGTGCAATGTTTCCGTGTATTTGTCATCTTCATAAACGTAAACCGTAATCACCGGTCCGAAGATTTCTTCTGCCATAGATTCGTATTTTGGAGTTTTGGCCACAATAATGGTAGGTTCTACAAAATAGCCGACCGATTTGTCAATTTTGCCACCCATTACGATTTCGGCATCGGGAGATTTTTGAGCTCTGTCCAAATAACCGGCGATATTGTCGAAAGATTTTTCGTCAATGACGGCATTAATAAAATTGGAGAAAGTTCTGACGTCGCCCATTTTAACGGTTTGCATCATCTCTTTAATATAGCTTAATGTATTATTCCACAATGATTTAGGAACATAAGCGCGGGAAGCGGCGGAGCATTTTTGACCTTGGAATTCGAATGCGCCACGAAGGATAGCCACTGCCAATTGTTTGTAATCTGCACTTTTGTGGGCAAAAATGAAGTCTTTTCCACCGGTTTCGCCTACAATTTTAGGATAAGTTTTGTAGTTATCGATGTTTTTGCCGATTTCTTTCCAAAAACCCTTGAAAGTGGAAGTGCTGCCGGTGAAGTGTACGCCTGCAAAATCGGGGGAGGCGAAAACGATATCGCTGATAACGGAACCACTGCCCGGCAAGAAGTTGATGACACCGTCAGGAATGCCGACTTCTTTGAAAACTTTCATTAAATAATAGTTGGATAAAATGGCGGTGGTAGCCGGTTTCCAAAGGGTAACGTTGCCCATTAAAACAGGTGAAATATTTAAGTTGCAAGCAATTGCGGTAAAGTTAAATGGAGTGATCGCATAAACAAATCCTTCCAACGGGCGGTATTCGATACGGTTGATATTGCTGTTGTCAGAGATGGGTTGTTCTGCATAGATTTTGGA
>CAYYHC010000101.1:0-3988 GCA_964471715.1 uncultured Lentimicrobiaceae bacterium
TCTTTTTCAATCTTTCATCATCTTGATTGTGGATTCTTAAATAAACGTTTCCTTTATACAACCATGCTTTGGCACTCTCTTCGTTCCCCGGCATGCATTCATCAATTTTTTTCTTTGCTTCCATAATTTTGTTGTTTTGCAAAGATTGCCAAACATCTCCTAAGCAGCCTTGTGCGAAACTTCCACTTACCATTACGCTGATAAGTGCCAATAAAAATACTTTTTTCATAATTCTTTTTTCTTTAATGTGAGTAAATAATTTATTTTTCTAAAGATTGGATACGACTTTGCGTCTGTTGTACTTTATCTTCTTGCAACAAACGGGTATAAATCTCTTTTAATGTTTTTAATAATGCAATGTTATTTGAATCGTTCAAAAATGCTCGTTCAAAATAGGTGGCAGCCTGATTATAATAATTGGCAGCCTGCTCTTTGATGACCGCAGCTTCATTACGTTTTCCTTCAATATCCAATTTATTGGATTCCATATACTTGGCAGTTCCAATGTTGAGGCAGCAAACCCCCAAATTATGAACTATTACAAGATTGTCAGGCGTTCTTTGGTATGCCTTTTTGAGCAGCGCTTCGGCTTCAGTAAAACAACTGTCTTTAATATACAAATTGGCAATATTGACAATAGCTTCGGTTGAATTATATGTCGATTGAGGAAGTTTATTCAATAGTTCTTTGCCTTTTGCTTTGTCGTTAATCCAAAAATAATATTCAATCTCAGAAACTAATACATTGGGATCGTTCGGATTTTTTTGTTTCCCTTTGTTGATTAAGTTCAAAACTGCTTCTTTTTCTTCCTTTTTTTTATAAATTTCAATCAAACGAATGTAAACATTAATATTGCTGCTATTATCATCAATGGCTTTTTGGTAATAAATAAGTGCCTCTTCGGGAAGATTTAATGATTCTAAAGTGAACGCGTAATAGTAGTACAATTCACCATTCAACGGATACTCGGGAGTTTGCATTTCATAGCTGGCAACTGCCTTTTCCAAAATAGGTTTTGCACTATCAAAGTGATTGGCAATAATTTCGGGGATGCTTTGCATAAATAAAAGAGTATAGAGTCGCGGAAGAGCTTCATCAGGTGATGTCATTTCGGAAGCTTCAATATTTTTATTGATTTCTTTCGCTTTTTGGAAAGCGATAAATGCTTCTTCCGGAGCAGTAGGAAACATAATATGATAGGAAGTGTCTTGCTGCTTTTTTGAATATTCTTCGCCTGCTAAACGATAATAAATGTTGGCTTTGTACAACCAAGTATTGGCTTTTGTGTTATATTTTTCATCATTAATACATAAGTCAATGCACTCTTTAGCAGCAACATAATCTTTGTCATAGTAAAAATTATATGCTTTCATCGGAGAATATTTTTGCGCCATAGAGGTTAGGCACAAGAACATTACAATGATTAATAGTAGTCTCTGTTTCATTATTTTTTTTATTTAAAAACAACCCTTTTTTGAACGTGCAAAAATACTAATAATTTTAATAAGCGTATAATTTTATTTGATTTTAGAACTAACCATTGGTTTTTTAATGTAATTTTGCAGCCGATTTTAAAAAATAGAGATTAGACAATGCGATTAGGAATAGATATTGGTTCAACCAGCATAAAATGCGTTTTGATAGATGAGAACAATGCTGTTGTCTTTTGGAAGTATGCTCGTCATCAAGCCGCAGTTTTGCCCGTTTTAAAAGAAATGCTTGAAGAATCTTTGAAAAGTGTTGGCAATCAGCAAGTAGCAGTTATGTTTACCGGCTCTATCGGGATGGGAGTGGCTGAAAAATTGAATCTCCCTTTTAATCAGGAAGTAATATCCTCCATTAAATTTGTGCAGACCTGTGTGCCGGGTGTTTCTACTTTTATCGATATAGGAGGGGAAGATGCCAAAATGATATTTTTTAACCCCAATCAGCAGCCGGATATTCGTATGAATGGAAGTTGTGCAGGTGGAACAGGCGCTTTTATCGACCAAATGGCCTCATTGTTGGGAATTCCTATTTCAGATATGAATGATTATGCGCAACGCGCCGAAACCATTTTTCCGATTGCTTCTCGCTGTGGTGTTTTTTCAAAAACCGATATCCAAAACCTGGTTAGTCGAAACGTTAATAAAGCAGACATTGTTATTTCAATTTTTCATGCTGTTGCATTGCAAACAATTAGTTCATTATCAAGAGGATATGATGTCAAGCCGAAACTATTTTTCTGTGGAGCTCCGTTCGCTTATTTGCCGGAATTGAAGAAGTCTTTTTTGCATCTGTTACAAATTGATGAATCCGATGTAATTAGTACGGAACATCCCGAATTGGTGCCTGCTTATGGAACCGCTTTGTCGATTGATGCGCAACAAATTTGTTATCCTATTCAAGAATTAATACGACAAGTTAATGACTTGGAAACGAGGGCGTTTGATTGTGCCGAACAATCTGCTTTGCCTGCGTTGTTTCAATCGGAAGAGGAATTTCTTCAATGGAAAAATGATAAGGTCAATGTTCACATTCCAACCACCACGATTACGGATAATAAGGATGAAAAGTGCTTTTTGGGAGTAGATTCCGGTTCAACTACCACTAAGATTGTGGTAATTAATCAAAGCGATGAGATTGTTTTCAGCTATTATACCAAAAATCAGGGTGATGCGTTGGGCGCTTTTCGCAATGGAATGGAAAAACTGAAGTCAGAATTGCATAATTTAAAGAAAAATATTTCTTTCGTTGGGAGCGCAGTGACCGGTTACGGCGAAAATTTGCTAAAAACGGCGTATAATCTGCATCATGGCATTGTTGAAACAATGGCACATTACATTGCCGCACATTTTATTTCGCCCGATGTAAGTTTTATTTTAGACATCGGGGGACAAGATATGAAGGCAATATTTGTTGAAAATGCGGCCATCCGTCGATTAGATATTAATGAGGCTTGTTCGTCCGGATGTGGTTCGTTTATAGAAGGTTTCGCCGGAATGTTGGGAATGAAAGTGGAAGATTTTGCAAACATGGCTTGTCAATCAGGGCATCCTGCCGATTTGGGCACCCGTTGCACGGTATTTATGAATTCTAAAGTAAAACAAATACTTCGTGAAGGCGCTGAAATTAAGGATATTGCTGCCGGATTATCTTATTCGGTAATCAAAAATTGTCTTTATAAAGTATTGAAAATAAAGAGTTTTGCAGAATTGGGACCTTGTATAGTTGTGCAAGGGGGAACCTTTAAGAATCCATCTATTGTTCGTTGTTTGGAATTGCTCACACAATGTAAAGTTCATGTTTCTAACCTTCCCGAATTAATGGGGGCTTATGGAGCTGCATTGTATGCCAAACGAAATTATTCGGAATAAATTTTTCGTGTCCTTATTTTCATTCTTTGACCTAAAAATAAATAGAAAAAATTAGAAATATACCATTTCGTCATTTTTTTAAAAAAATTGGGTAGAGATATAATTTTGTCTGATAATTTTTTTAATTTTGCCCTCGAAAAAAAAAGGAGTAAAAGTGACTGGTATTATTATTTTAGATGCGGTGATTGTGCTTACAGTTGTAGGTGTATTAGCCGCTGTAATTTTATTTTTTGTAGCCCAAAAATTTCATGTAGAAGAGGATCCGCGGATAGAGATTGTTGCGGAATTACTTCCGGGTGCGAATTGTGGTGGCTGCGGTTTTGCCGGATGTAAAGGTTTGGCGGAATACATAGTAAAGAACGAGTCTTTGGAAAAACAATGTCCTGCCGGTGGAGATGCGGTTGCTCAAGCCATTGCATCTGCCTTAGGAATTGCGGCTACTAAAGCCGATCCGATGGTCGCTGTGGTACGTTGCCAAGGGAGTTGCGAGAATGCACCCGCCAAAGTGAATTATGATTCGGCAGGAAGCTGCGCATTTGCCAATATGCTGTTTGCAGGTGAAAACGCTTGTCCTCACGCTTGTTTAGGGTGCGGCGATTGCGTAAAAGCCTGTAGCTTCGGAGCAATACATA
>CAYYHC010000101.1:3998-8243 GCA_964471715.1 uncultured Lentimicrobiaceae bacterium
TTGATGAGGTGACTAAATTGCCGGTTGTGGACGAGAATATATGCGGTGGCTGCGGTTCCTGCGCTCGTGCCTGCCCGCGTGGCGTTATCGAAGTACGGAAAAAAGGTCCGAAAGATCGCAGAGTTTTTGTCTCCTGTGTCAATAAAGAAAAAGGAGCATTGGCAATGAAAAATTGCAAAACAGCGTGTATCGGATGCGGAAAATGTGTAAAAGTATGTAATTTTGAAGCAATTACTGTCGAAAATAATGTGGCTTATATCGATGAAACAAAGTGCAAACTTTGCAGAAAATGTGTTGCGGAATGTCCAAAAGGGGCCATTATTGCACTCAATTTTCCCCAAAATACAACGGTAGAAAATACTGCAAAATCAAACTCATTATCAGATTAAAGAAACTATGCTATGAAAACTTTTAAAATCGGTGGAATTCATCCCGAAGAAAATAAATATGCAAAAACTTGTGAAATTGAACAATTCCCTATCCCTCAACAAGTAACCGTCTTCTTAACCCAACATCTTGGTGCCCCTGCAACACCCGTTGTCGCAAAAGGCGATAAAGTAAAAGTGGGACAATTAATCGGAAAAGCCGAGGCTTTTATTTGCGCAAATGTACATAGTCCCGTTTCAGGTACTGTGAACAAAATTGAGATGATTGCAGACATCAGCGGGTATAAAAAACAAGCCGTTGTGATCGATGTTGAAGGCGATGAATGGTGTGAAGAAATTGATACAACACCCGATTTAAAAGAAAATATTACTTTGGATAAGCAAGCCATCATCAGTAGATTAAAAGATCGTGGCATTGTCGGATTAGGCGGCGCATGTTTCCCTACTCATGTTAAATATATGCTCCCTCCTGAAAAAAAAGTGGACTTTTTGTTGATTAATGCCGCTGAATGTGAACCATATATTACTACCGATTATCGGTTGCTGCTCGAAAAAGCAGATGAGTGTCTGGTCGGAATTCAGGCTCTTTTGATCGCTTCCGATGCACCCGTTGCTTGTATCGGTATTGAAAATAATAAAAAAGATGCCATCGCAGTGCTTAAACAAAAAGTAGCCAAATATCCGAAAATTGAGGTGGTTGAGCTTAAAACGAAATACCCGCAAGGTGCTGAAAAACAATTAATAAAAGCAATAACAAAAAGAGAAGTCCCCAATGGTAAACTTCCTATTGATGTGGGTTGTATCGTCAACAATTTAACCACCACCTATGCCGTTTATGAGGCCGTACAAAAAAACAAACCTATTGTCGAAATCTTTACGACCGTTTCCGGTAAAAATTTGGAAAATCGTAAGAATTACAAAGTACGTATCGGAACCCCTATTGAGAGCATTATGCAATCGGTGGGTATTCCGGAAAATACCGGTAAAATTATAAGCGGCGGTCCGATGATGGGAAAGGCAATCGCCAATCGTAACTCCTTTGCTGTGAAAGGAATGTCAAGTTTGCTTTTTATGGACGATAGCGAAGCACAACGCTACCCTTCGACCGATTGCATACGCTGCGGCAAATGTGTGGCCGCTTGCCCCATGGGACTTCAACCCTATAAACTTCAAGTGTTTTCCGAATTGGGTCGCTGGGAAGATTGCGAACAATTCGGCATAATGAATTGTATTGAATGTGGTTGTTGCCAATTCGGTTGCCCCGCATTTCGACCGATTTTAGATTTCGTAAGAGTCGGTAAGAATAAAACGGGAATGATGATTCGCAATCGAAAAAAATAATTCAATTAAAATTTTGATTATTATGATGAAAAAAATACTTTTTGCAGCCATTACATTAAGTTTGTTGCTGCTCGTTGTTTCATGTAAACGAAACAATAATTCCGATATTGCAACAGATTCAACGCAAACCGTACAACCTAATGACGAAGAAAATTTGGATGCGTCAATTTGTGCATCCAATGAAGAAACTTCTATTGTGGCTGAAGTTCAACACATTAACACGGAAGAGTTCGTCAAATTGGTCTGCGATATTGATAATCCGAAAGGATTCCAATATAAGGGAAGAATCCCTGCTATAGTCGATTTGTATGCCAGCTGGTGCGGGTCATGCAACCGATTAAGTCCTCTTTTGTCGGAAATGGCTAAACAATATGCCGGAAAAATCATTATTTACAAAGTTGATGTGGATAAAAATCCCGACGTGGCAAGTGCTTTCGATGCTCAAAGCATTCCGACACTTTTATTTTTTAAACCTAATCAACAACCGGTGAAATCTGTTGGTGCACCGGGCAAACAAGATTTGGAAAAAATGATTCAAGATTTATTATTGAAAAACTAATGAATTGTTATTCAGCTATTTGTAAAAGTTGTCTAATTATCTTTTTCGTTTTTTTGTTTACTTCGGGAAGTGCTCAAGGGCTAATCCATTGCGAAAAAGCAGCACAAATATTACCTGATATTGAAAAAAAAATCAGTAAAATCAGCACCACCAACCCTGAATTGATTTCACTGCATTATTTGCTGATTCAAGATATTGAGGATGAAATTAAAGTTTATCAAACCGACTATCTTCCTCAACTACATTTATGTCCTGATATTGATTTTTATAAAACGGTTCATTATGCAGATTCTTTACTGCAAAAAGCTGTTTTGTTGGAAGATACATTAAATATTCAACGTAAAAGGGTAGATGTCATTTTTTACGAAATGGCTCAAGATGAGTTGTTTTTGTTTGACACCGCTTTGGCAAATTATTATTTGGATAGGTCAATTCAGTATAATCCATTGCAAACGGATGCACTTATTCTTAAAATGAAACTCTTATTCGTTGATTATCAATATGATGAATGTATTAAGTTAATACACATTTTATACAATGATGCACCTCTTCAGCGTGAGCACGAAATACAGCTATCGGACTTTACGGCTCAATTTTACGATAAATTGTTTCAAACCGGTGATTCTCTGATTAAGATTGACCATGCGGCTGATGCTTTGACAATTTTCCAAACTTTGGAAACTTTTTGCCATGATATGCCAAGTACATATTGCAACGATGATTATTATCATGGTATAATACGTTCGAAAACAGGTGTTTATGAATCTTATTTGACCATTGCCAAAGTAGCTTACAAAAAGAAAAACTACGATATTGCCTATAAGTTCTTGGATTATGCGGAGGAGTATTTGAATGAGAATAGTGATAATATTGTTCAAAACGAAGAATTTGTTCAATTTAAAAATAAGTTGCAAGAATGTCGTGAATTGATGTTGCTCCCCGCTGATTCTTCCACTATTGATTATTCGGACAATTATATTGTAAACGATTCCAATTATATTGAAAGTCAAAAAGTTATTAGTACTACTTTTGATACAAAGGATGCCATTATTCCGGAAAAAGAGGTAAACGTTATCCATGATGCCGGAAAAGAAATAGAATACAACCATTTATTTATTGATGCTTTATATTATTCATTAAATGATGATTACGAAAAAGCTTTTGTTGCTTTGGAAAAGGCTATTGCATTGGAGGAGTGCAGTTGTTTTGAAATAGATTCGCGGGTACGAGTGTTGTACAACGAGTATTTGAAAAATATACGATGATGCAAATGGGTTTCAAAGTTATAAAATATAAGAACTCACCATTATTCGTTTTTTTGTTGCGATTTCTTGCGGTATTGTTCTTGTTTACACTTTCCCGCATTGTATTTTATCTTTTTAATTTGCCTTTATTCCCAGGTGCATCCCCTTTTTTATTTTTGTATGGATTAAGGTTTGATGTATCTATCGTATTCTATGCCAATTTATTATACTTTGTTACGATGCTTATTCCTGCTCGTTTCATTACTCACCGTTGGTATCGCAAAACTGCTGACATTTATTTTGTAACAATCAATTCCTTGGCGATATTACTCAATTTAATAGATACCTGTTACTATCCTTTTTCGATGCGAAGAATGACGTTTGATATTTTTCAATTTGTAGGTGAAACCAACAATTTTGCAGAGTTAATACCTGCATTTTTGCGCAGTTATTATTATATGATTTTTATTTTGTTGGGATTTATTGCACTTTTAATCGGCGTGGTTTATTTTACAAATAAGATTGATTATAAGTGCTTTATGGGCAAATCGTGGAATTTGATATTGGGGATAGTCCTTCGTTTCATTATCGCCTTTGCTATTTTTACAGGAATGCGGGGTGGTTGGCAGTACCGTCCCATCAATATTATGGTGGCGGGGACTGTGGGCGGGGCTGAGAATGCGGCATTAGTACTCAATTCTCCTTTTTCATTGTT
>CAYYHC010000102.1:0-8184 GCA_964471715.1 uncultured Lentimicrobiaceae bacterium
GGTTTTGCTACCTGAGTTGCAATCACCGGCATAATAGATGGCATCATAAACGTTTAAATCTGAAGAAGTTCCGGGTACAAATTGTTTGTATTTCGGGTCACATGGAAGTTGTTTTTGAATGTCGGGCAGCATTGCCACAAATTTTGCCAATTCCTTGCTTCTTTCTACATCTTTTACCAAAATAAATGCTTCATAAGAGGCTTTTGCTTCGTTTAATTTGTCGTCATAATTTTCGATAGGTCCCACTACGAAATCCAATTTGCTATCTTTCATATCCATCCAAGCCAAATCGCTTTGATAATAGTCATCGGTTTGGAAAGCTTTTTTGCGTTCTATCAAATAATTTTTCATTCCGGGGTCTTCGGCAAGGGCGATGGCTTGGTCGAGAAGCGCACAAACTTTAGTCAATTCTTGTTTGTATTCATCTCTATACCAAACAGTTTTCAATTTTCCGTTTGCGTCGCGACGAAGCACGGTATAAAGACTTCCTTTGTTGGCATCGTTATAGGCTTCATACTCTTCTTTTGTAATATCTTGCGGATAATACTGACACGCATCCGGCTTTGCACCAACGTTGGGAACGAAGGGAGCATTGTTGTTCAATCTATCCCAAGGACCATAATTAATAGTCACAAAATCTTGCATATAAGGATCCTTAATACTCTTGAGATTAGCAACATCGCCATAAGTTTGTTTCCAAAATAGTTGGTCCATAATTTCCGAAATTTGGACAAAAATCGGAATCAATTGTTTTTCTTTTACAGATAATTTACTCAAATCCGTTTTTAAATCGAAGTAAGCATACTCTTTAACTTTGTTTTTGACATAATCGGCATCATTTTGTGCAAAGCCGATAAAACTACATGAAAGCAATAAAATCACAGTAATTGTTTTTTTCATTTTTCTAAAATTTATTAATATATTTCATTTTCATTGTAAAGGTACACATATTTATTAAGCGTTGCGGGCAGCACCTCCACCGGTTGTAGCAGCCCTACTTCTTCATTGCGGCCGTTAGCGACATTATGTTTGTGTAAAAAATGCAATGCACGATAAGTACTATCCAAATTAATCTTTATTTCAAGTTGGATGAATAGGGATTTCAGGGCAATAAAACTCTGCGGAATTTTGGTTTGCAATCGTATAATGTTGATGCTTTTCATTTTTTCATTTGGAAATTGAGCAAGATAATTTAAGGCATCATTAATGTTTTGATTTTTCATTGCATAAATCATCACCAAAAAATGGGCATTATCAAAGTCCAATTTTCTAAAACAAGGGGTAACGGAATTAAATGCAAAATAGTAATTATGAGTATTATCCGAAAAAAGATCCAAGGCATTTTCTGCAGAGCGCTGATAGGCATCAGCATCATATTCTAACGTTTTATTTTCAAAAATGACAATCGTAATTTTGTCAGAAATAGTACTCTGACGAGACTCGTATAATTGGGAGGCAAAAAGTTGAGTATATAAAACGTTGAATTTTGCTTTCAAGGCATCAGGTAAAAATTGAATCGGAGAAGTGGATGAAAAATCACAATGGAAATAGTCGCCCAAAAGTGACGCAAAATTGTATAAATTTAATGACGAATTCACCGCGAAACAGCAATATTGTGTTCGTTCAGAATTGTAATTATTGATAGATTCTTCCAAAGTGCCAGCCATTTATATTTATTTCAAAAAAAAATCCATTTTCATTTTTTAGCCAGCGAAAATACAAAAAAAAATGCGAAATTTGCACTTCAATTCAAAAAAATGATGATAATAAAAAATTACGCTTCCATCATTGCAAAATCACTTGGTTTACATGAAAAACAAGTACGCAATGTTTTAGATTTATTAGCCAATGGAGCTACCATTCCTTTTATTGCCCGTTATCGGAAAGAGGCTACGGATTCATTAGATGAGGTTCAAATCGGAAATATTCGTGATTTATACAACAAACTGACGGAATTGGATAAACGTCGTGCCGCCATTATCGATTCCATCAAAGAGCAAGGCAAATTGACTTCCGAATTGGAAGACAGATTAAACAAAGCGCTGACAATGAGTGAATTGGAAGATATATATTTACCATACAAGCCTAAGCGCAAAACGCGTGCTTCGGTTGCGCGCGAGAGGGGTTTGGAACCGTTGGCAGTGATTATATTAGACCAAAGCGAGAAGAATTTGCAAATAGTTGCCAATCTGTATGTTAACGCTGAAAAGGAGGTTCTTTCCACAGAGGATGCGTTGGCAGGTGCGCAGGATATTATTGCAGAATGGGTTTCAGAAAATATCCGTATTCGTGAACGTGTCCGCAATATCTTTGCCCAAGAGTCTTCCATCACTTCCAAGGTAGTGAAAGACAAAGAAAAAGAAGGAGAGAAGTATGCCGGTTATTTCAATTCTTCAGAAAAACTGTATAAAGCACCTTCTCACAGGATTTTAGCAATGTTTCGCGGCGAAGAGGAAGGTTTTTTAAAGCTGACCATTGCACCGGATGAAGAAAAAGTGCTTCCTTTTATTAAAAAGCATTATGTAAAAAGCAATAATGATTGTAGTAATCAGGTAATTAAAGCCATCGACGATTCCTATAAACGACTTTTACAGCCTCAAATGGAGACCGAAATGCGAAAAATGTACAAAGAAAAAGCCGACAAGGAAGCCATTTCGGTTTTTGTGAGCAACTTGCGTCAGTTGTTGCTGGCACCGCCATTGGGACAAAAAACCGTATTGGCGATTGACCCCGGCTTTCGCACAGGCTGCAAAGTGGTTATACTCGACAAACAGGGGAAACTTCTTCATAACGAAAACATCTACCCTCACCCACCCAAATCGGAATATAAATTGGCCTCCGACAAGCTCAAACGATTGGTACTTCAGTATCAAGTGGAAGCCATTGCCATCGGGAACGGTACTGCGGGAAGGGAAACGGAGTATTTTGTGCGAAAGATTCCGTTTGAACGCGAAGTGATTGCTGTGGTGGTCAATGAAAGCGGTGCCTCTATCTATTCGGCTTCACAAGTAGCCCGCGACGAGTTTCCCGATTATGACGTAACCGTACGCGGTGCGGTTTCCATCGGACGGCGCGCGATGGACCCGCTGGCTGAATTGGTTAAAATTGAACCGAAATCCATTGGCGTAGGACAATATCAGCACGACATCAATCAGACTTTATTGCAAAACAGCTTGGATACAACGGTTGAAAGTTGCGTGAACTATGTCGGTGTCGAAGTAAATACGGCAAGTAAAGAACTTTTGTCGCGGGTTTCCGGTGTTGGTCCGCTGTTAGCGAAAAATATTGTAGAATATCGCAACGAAAACGGTCCTTTTGCCTCACGCCAAGCCCTCAAAAAAGTACCGCGCTTTGGCGAAAAAGCCTTTGAACAAGCCGCCGGTTTCTTGCGCATACGTGACGCTCAAAATCCACTCGACAGCAGCGCCGTCCACCCCGAAAGTTATCACATTGTAGATGAAATGGCAAAAAAAATGGGCTGCTCTGTTCCTGAACTTATTAAAGATGAAACACTTCGTAAAAATATTAATTTAAAAGATTATATCAGTGAAGCTGTAGGATTACCCACATTAAAAGACATTATGCAGGAATTGGCTAAACCGGGACGCGACCCACGAACTAAATTCGACGTTTTTGAGTTTGATAAAACCATCAACTCCATTAATGATCTCCGAGAAGGAATGGTCGTTCCGGGAATCATCACCAACATTACCAACTTCGGCTGCTTCGTCGATATTGGCGTTCACCAAGACGGCTTGGTACATATTAGCAATATTGCCAACAAATTCATAACCAATCCAAATGATGAAGTTAAACTAAATCAAAAAGTTATAGTGAAAATATTGAGCGTGGAAATTGATCGCAAACGAATTAATCTATCCATGAAAGATGTCAAATAAAACAATAGTTTTTTAAGAAAGAATAACGATTCCAATTAAATAAAAGTGTAAATTTGCAGCCTAAATAAAAAAAATGAAAAAAACACTTTTATTTTATCTAATTGCTTGTTTAACAATTAGTTTGCAAGCACAAAATTTTGAAAAATATTTCTTGAATCAGACATTGCGGTTGGACTACTTACATATCGGAAAGAATGATGTCGAAAAATTTGAAATCAAGCAGTTTTCTGCCGGCGGAATTTGGAGCGGCACCCGCTCTTCGTTGATCGATCCCCATCGCTATGGAGATGTTCTTTTCCAAGTCTATGATTCAGCCTCCAATCAATTGATTTTTGCGAGAAGTTATTCTTGTTTGTTTAACGAATATAAAGCGACTGAGCGCGCCAAAACCGAAATGGGTAATTTTGAAGAATGTATCAATATGCCGATGCCCCAAAATACGGTCAAATACACGTTTACCTCATATAGTCGCCGCAACGAAAGTACACTGCTTTATGAAGGATATTACAATCCTCAATTAACTATTACACAACAATTTACAAAAGAATATAAAACCATTGATTTATATAAAGGCGGTAATCCCGAAAACTGCATCGACATTTTGTTTATTCCCGACGGTTATTCATCGAAAGACAAAAAAGAGCTGATGTTCGATATGAAACGCTTTGCCGATTATATCACAAATTGTTCACCGTATAAAGAAAACTTGTCACACATCAATATTCGCGCCATCAAAGGGTTTTCGGAAGAATCCGGCATCACCGATCCGAACAATAACATTCAAAAGAACACACTTCTCAATAGCAGTTACAACGTTATTGATGTGGACAGATACCTCATGTGTTTGAATGTATGGAAGATGAATGCTATTGCCGACGATGCACCTTACGATGTTATCATCATTGTTGCCAACTCCGACAAATACGGTGGCGGCGGGATTTACAATTTTTATGCCACTGTCAATAACGAAGGAATGTTTTCGGATTATGTCATTGTTCACGAAATGGGCCACCTGATTGGCGGTTTAGCAGATGAGTATTTCACATCCGAAGTTTCGGTGATGGATTATTATCCCACTGATATAGAGCCAATTGAGCCGAATTTGACAACCTTGGTCAATTTTGATAAAAAATGGAAATCGATGATGGAATCCACCACGCCGATTCCTACGCCCGCATCAAAAAAATACAAAGGCGTGTTGGGCGTTTACGAAGGGGGTGGATATGTATCGAAAGGCGTTTACAGACCTTGGCAGGATTGTACGATGAAAGAAGGCATTTACAACAATTTCTGCCCTGTATGTACACAAACACTGATTGAAGCGATTGAATATTATTCAAAATAAATTTAAAGATATAGAATTATGAGTATTACTAAATTAGATCAAATTATTGAATTTGTAAAAACAAAACCGCAAAAAAGATTGGTAGCCGCTTATGCGAACGATGCACACACGATTGAAGCGGTCAACAATGCTGTTGAAATGGGAATTGTGAAAGCCACTTTAGTAGGCGACGAAGCCACCATAAAAGGAGTTTGTCAAACTTTAAATATTAAACCCGAAAAATTTACGATTATTCAAGAAGCAGATGAAAATAAAGCAGCTTCCAAGGCTTGCGAAATCATCAATAACGGAGAAGGCGATATTTTGATGAAGGGTTTACTTTCCACCGACAAATACATGCGTGCCATTTTGAATAAGGAACGTGGTTTGATGCCCGGACCCAAAGCCGTTTTGTCTCACGTAACGGTTATCGAAACTCCTCGTTATCACAAATTGATTATTTGCGGTGACGTTGCCATCATTCCCGCACCGGATTTGAATCAAAAAGTTGCCATTACCAACTACCTGATTCAAACGGCAAAATCATTACAAATTGACAATCCAAAAGTTGCCTTGTTAGCCGCAACCGAACAAATGCTCCCCTCCATGCCTGCCTGTGTTGATGCCGCCATCATCAGCAAAATGTCGGAAAGAGGTCAAATCAAAGGTGCTACCGTTGACGGACCACTTGGGTTAGACGTGGCTATTGATATGGAATGTGTTCAAATCAAGAAATTAAAGAGCCAAGTTGCCGGCGATGCCGATTGTTTGCTCTTCCCCAACATTGAATCGGGCAATCTATTCTATAAGAGCAATACCAAATTAGCCGGCGGCGAATTAGGTGCAATGGTTGTAGGTGCCAAAGTGCCTTGCGTTCTTTCCTCTCGCGGCGACTCCACACAAACCAAATTATATTCTATCGCTTTGGCTGCTGCCGTAGCAAAATAATTATTTATGAATCGAAAATTATTTTTAATAAGTACTTTGATATTATCCACTATCCTATCATCAGGATGTAAGAAACATGTCAATTATATTGAATCGGAAGATGCCCGACAAGAAAATATTTTTCAATATTACAAAGTAAGCTATCAGTCTGATACAAAAGAATTAACAGTTATCGCCGCATTCACTGTCGATCATAAAACCGGTACTCCGATTAAATTGTCCGACCATTCAAAAGTATCTTTCAATGACACCGAATTGGAATGGAACATTAATGACAAAGAGGGCTTTTACCAAACCATAATTGATGACAAATTGCCGGCAAAATTATGCTTCCAATACACTAACAATAACGATAGTACTTTTCTTAATAATCTGATTTTAAATACATTCAGCATCGACAAGGAGATGATTACACTTCAAAAGAGTCAAGGCAATTTCATTCAATACAAAGGCAAGAGACTCGGCGTATCCGAAAGCGTCATCTGCCGCTTAGTGCAAGATGATAAAGAGCCTGTCGAAATTGAGACCTCCGTGGAAGGACAACAAGTGGTGATTTATCCGGAATTTTTGGATGGCATTCAGCCCGGAACTTATACGGGATATTTTGTCAGAAAAAATTTCAGTAATGAACTTGCTGCCATGGACCGTGGCGGATTTATAGAAAGTGAATATATTTCGACCAAAAAACAAATTACCATCAAATAATGAAAACAACTTTAAGAACACATACTTGCGGAGAACTCAACGCACAAAACATCAACGAAAAGGTAACACTTTGCGGATGGATTCAAAAAATTAGAAAATTGGGCGGAATGACCTTCATCGATTTGCGCGACAGATACGGCATCACCCAATTGGCGTTCAACAACGAAACGAATCCGGTACTTTGCAAACAGATTGAGCCTTTTGGCAGAGAATGGGTGATCCAAATCACCGGAACCGTTACCGAGCGTTACAGCAAAAATAAAAATATTCCGACCGGTGACATCGAAATCCTCGTATCGGAAATTGAAGTACTCAACGAATCGTTGGTACCTCCTTTTACCATTGAAGATGAATCGGATGGCGGCGACGAGCTTCGTATGAAATACCGCTACCTCGATTTAAGACGTAACGTTGTGAAAAACAATCTGTTATTTAGACATAAATTAGGAATCGCCATTCGTAACTATATGAACAACATCGGTTTTGTGGAAATTGAAACTCCTTTTTTGGTCAATTCCACTCCCGAAGGTGCCCGCGATTTTGTGGTTCCTTCGCGTTTGAGTCACGGCGAATTTTATGCACTTCCCCAATCTCCGCAAACTTTCAAACAACTGCTCATGGCTGCCGGCTTCGACCGCTATTTTCAAATTGTGAAATGCTTTAGAGACGAAGACCTTCGCTCCGACCGTCAACCCGAGTTTACGCAAATCGACTGTGAAATGTCATTCATCACCCAAGAAGATATTCTTCAAACTTTTGAAGGATTGATTAAATACGTTTTCAAGAATATCAAGAATATGGAAATTGGTGATATTGAACGTATTACTTATGCTGATGCAATGAAATATTACGGAAGCGATAAACCGGATGCTCGCTTTGATATGCGTTTTGTGGAATTGAATAACGTATTGAAAAACAAAGATTTCAAAGTTTTCAATGATGCCGAATTGGTGGTAGGAATTGTGGCGAAGGATTGTGCCAATTATACTCGCAAACAAATTGACGAACTCACCAACTTCGTTAAACGCCCTCAAGTGGGAGCTACGGGATTGGTTTATGTTCAATGCCAAGCAGACGGACACTACAAATCTTCGGTTGATAAATTCTACGATCAAAATGATTTGCAAGCAGTTGCAAAACAATGTAATGCAAAAGAAGGCGACTTGATACTCATTATGGCAGGCAAAGAAGAAAAAACACAAAAACAATTATGTGAATTGCGTTTGGAAATGGGCAATCGCTTGGGATTGCGTAAAGCCGGTGAATATAAAATATTGTGGGTCATTGACTTTCCACTTTTGGAATGGG
>CAYYHC010000103.1:0-8082 GCA_964471715.1 uncultured Lentimicrobiaceae bacterium
TCTTTATTGCCGCTTCAGCCGGAATAAAATATCTTGATAATCAAATTTTTAAATCACCGGATCTCTATTATTACGCCATTTTAATTTTCAAATGGCTATTGTTGTTTTGGTTGTTATATATTTTCATTGCGTCTTTCTATTACTTCGCACCCACCGAAAAAAAACACTATCGCTTTTTCTCTGCCGGCTCCACCTTCGCCAGCATCTCCATGGTGCTTATTTTGGGAGTCTTAAACTACTATTTTTCCAACTTTGGCAACTACAACGTCATCTACGGCTCTATCGGCGCGATTTTAGCCGTTCTCCTCTGGATTTATTGGAATTCCATGTTTATTCTCATCGGCTTTGACCTGAATGTCAGCATCGTAATGGCCAAAAAAGCTCTTTCCGACAACCAAAAAAATGAATTTAATTGCTTGCCATGAAAAAATATCCGACTTACATACTTCTGATTTCCTGCATAATTACGTTATTTTCGTGTCAACAGCAACACGATGTTGATTTATCAAAAACGGATTTTATCTACATTAAAAATAATTCTTTTTACCATAAAGAGCAATCATTTTTCCCTTTAATGCTCAATTATGTGGTTTCGTATCAGAGTGAAGGTAATCAATTTATGTTGGCTCCACACGTAGATTACGATTCCTTAGGAATAGCAGAAGCCCAAAACGGCAAAACCATCGACCGGCAACTTTTAGGTCATTTTCAGCTTATCAAAGAAATGGGATTCAACACTTTACGTATTTGTTTCGACAGAGTGTGCAAAGATGAAAAACAGCATTACTATTACGATGCCGAACGTCGTTTTTATCTCAATAACGAACAAGATGTACTTGCGATTATAGATGGATTAGACCATTTTACGAACCTCGCTGCTCAGAAAGGACTTAGAATAATGCTTTTGATAAAACCACCTATCGATAATCCCGAATTAGAGCAATTTACCATAAAAATATTGCAAAAAATGAGGGATAACAGTACTATTTTTGCCTACGACTTTATGAACGAGCCACTCTATTTCGATGACTGCCCCAATAGAACCAAAGAGGAGGCTTTCAAAATTGTAAGTCATTGGAAGTCAATGATGGTAAAGAATGCCCCGAATCAATTATTCACCATAGGTTTTTCCGAACCCATTGAAGTTTTTGAATGGGATGCTTCCATTTTGCCGGTTGACTTTGTACAAATCCACACCTATCATCCCTTACGCGTACCCTGTGAGATTTATTGGTACAGTCAATACATTCACAAGCCATGGATGATTGGTGAAACGGGGTTGCCTGCCGACAACGATTCGATTAGTTACACTGAACAACAGCATTTTATGCAAGAAGTGTATCAATTGACGCGCGACGCCGGCGGTTGTGGTTTGGGTTGGTGGGAATTTCAGGAAATCTCCAATACACACTTTGAAGCGCAATATACCGGACTGCTCAACCACGAAGGAAAAACATTTACAAAAGAAGGGAATTATTGCATTTACGGAAGCATCAAGCCCGCTGCAACCGCCCTTCAACACTACGAATATCATCCGCAAAAACCAATCAAACGACCTGTAAATTACTTTAATATGATGGGATACAACAATATATGTATTCACGGAAAAATTCAAGACGCCCGAACCCGACAACCCATTGCCGGTGCTGTCATCCGCGGATGGAATGAAAATTGGTCGGTGGGAATGAACACTTTTAGCGATGAAAACGGCAGCTTTACACTTTATTGTAACGATTTTTGCACCCATTATGAAATATCTGCACCGGGGAAAAGCAAAATGAAATTTGATAAAACTATTGATTATCAAAAAAATAGCAACGCTACTGGTAATATCAATTCTCTTCCCAATCAAAATTTGGAATACCATTCCATCTCTTACCATCCTTTCTTAGTCTATCAAAATCCTTTGGATAGCAATTATCGAATTTTCAATTTCAATTCATCCCATTTTTCGCGGTACAAATTGACAGGCGACATTGGAATTGTCTTGTTGGAAGATATTCACAATTAAAGATATCTGAAATGAAAACGATATAACAATTTGAAAATGAAGAAAAAACATATTATTATATTCATAGGTATTTTCGCAGCAGCAATCCTCAGCAGTTATGTAATTCTTCGCTTTCATACTTTCAAAGGAGACGACAACATACTTGACAAATTACAAGCCACTTTTATCAGCAGAAATAAAATAATTGTAACGGGAAAAAATATCGACCTTGACAAAGTTATTATAAAACGATGTGGGGAAGAAGATAACGTACAAGTAGTTTATCAAGACGGCGAACAAATTTCGAGCATTGAAAACGAATATGGATATGACTCCTACGACATTTATTATAATCAACAACCCGTTGCCACGGCATGGATTTTTAAAACAAATTGGTGGCATAAACACAGCTATTATTTTGAAATTGAGAAACTTGATACTACTTTTCGATTTAATTTTTCTGTTACCGGTCCGGATAGTCAATCGGCCGAGTACAGAATAATCTATAATGACAGACTCAAACCCCGCAGACTGCCTATTGACCTCTAATCAGTCTCGATAATTAAACTCCCCCATTAAAAGCGTCATAAAGCCGCAAATAAACCGTGGAATAAAAAAAGAGCGATGAATGACCACCGCTCTTTTCGTAGTCATAAACAAATACTATTCAAATGATAGAATTGCTTTTTTAATGATTTCGATGGCTTCTCTTAATTCTTCTTCAGAGATCACCAATGGAGGAGCAAAACGAATGATGTGTTGGTGAGTCGGTTTTGCCAAAACACCCATTTCTTTCATTTTTTCGCAAACGTCCCATGCTTCTTTTCCATTCTTTGGACGAATGATAACCGCATTCAACAAACCTTTTCCTCTAACGGTTTGAATCATATCGCTTTTAAGGCTCGCCAATTCATTGCGGAAGATTTTTCCGAGATAATCGGCACGTTCAGCCAATTTTTCCTCTTTCACAACTTCCAAAGCAGCAATGGCTACTTTACAAGCAACCGGGTTGCCGCCGAAAGTAGAACCATGTTCACCGGGTTTAATGCAAAGCATAATATCGTCATCTGCTAAAACGGCAGAAACCGGCATTGTACCGCCTGATAATGCTTTTCCTAAAATCAAAATGTCGGGACGAACATTTTCGTGGTCGCAAGCCAACATTTTACCCGTACGTGCAATACCTGTTTGAACTTCATCGGCAATGAACAATACGTTTCTAGCTTTACACATTTCGGAAGCTTTCTTCAAATAGCCGTCTTCCGGAACATAAACGCCTGCTTCTCCTTGAATAGGTTCAACGATAAAACCGGCAATGTTAGGATCTTCCAATGCTTTTTCCAAAGCAGGAATATCATTATAAGGAACTTTAATAAAGCCCGGAGTGAATGGACCATAACCTGCATAAGCATCAGGATCGGTGGACATTGAAATGATGGTAATGGTTCTGCCGTGGAAATTGCCGTCGCAAACAATGATTTTTGCTTGGTTTTCAGGAAGACCTTTCTTCATATAAGCCCATTTTCTGCACAATTTTAAAGCTGTTTCATCAGCTTCTGCTCCGGAATTCATCGGCAACACTTTGTCATAGCCAAAAGTTTCGGTAATATATTTTTCATAAGGTCCTAAACAATCGTTATAAAAAGCACGTGAGGTCAACGTCATGGTTTGTGCTTGGTCAACCATTGCTTTCACGATTTTAGGATGGCAATGTCCTTGATTAACAGCAGAATATGCTGACAAAAAATCAAAATACTTTTTCCCTTCTACGTCCCACATGAAAGGACCTTTAGCTTTGGAAAGAACAACGCCAAGTGGGTGATAGTTATGCGCACCATACTTGTCTTCCATTTCCATGGCTTGTTTGCTTGATGTAATTTTTTCTACCATAATTTGTTTATATTTAATGTTTTAGGTTAATATTATCGAATTGCAAATATACAGCTATTTTATTAACAATATCATTCTTTTTTAAATCTTTTTTCGTCAAACGTATAAACAGTCATTCCGAAATTGGCAATTCCCTTTACATCGTCTTGGCGCATTGCTTGTTGGAAAGTAAAAGTATATTTCCCGGAATATGGAAATCTCACCTTTGGATAAAACAAGTATTGGTAATCTTTAAGGCGTCCATTCCCTTTTCCTTTCCAATTGCCGTGCGCATCCGCCAACAAAAACTCCAATGTGTCTCTCGTCTTAGCACCGGTTGGATCTTGCGTATCCATAAAGACATACAAGTTTTGAGTTTCAAAATCAACACTGTTGCGAATATCCATATACATTGTATAAAACTGCATTGTATCGGTAATTTCGAACTCACAAGTCAACAATTCTTTCACATTCCACGTCTCATCTTCAAGAGTATGAATTTTTTCGTAAAAAATGCCGCGCTGACAAGCGGTAAGAACAAACAACGAAAGAAAAAGCGACAGTAACGCGATTTTTATTTTCATATCTTATTTATCTTCAATGTTTTTCAACTCATCCAAGCTGTAGCCGACCTCTTCCATTTTCTTTTGATTGACAATGGCAAACTCTTCCAAAGTTTCAGGATACTTGTTATTTTTGTTCATATCAATAATTGCATTGACCTTTTCCAACGGAATGGCGAACATCGTTGAATTATCATTCACGTAGTTGTACCAAACAATCTTTTTGAAAATGTCAATTTTGTTATAAACGCCCCTACCTTTTTTCGATTTCAGCTGAATGCTCGGTGAAGGAAAGCCTTTCAATTCATCTACATAAGTGGCCTGTTCAAAATTGAGACAACATTTTAGTTTACCGCATTGACCTGCCAATTTTTGAGGATTCAAAGAAAGTTGCTGCGTACGCGCGGAAGAGGTAGATACGGATTGAAAATTAGTCAGCCACGAAGAACAACACAATTCGCGACCGCAAGTCCCGATTCCTCCCAAACGCCCCGCCTCCTGCCGCACACCAATCTGCCGCATCTCAATCCGAATATGAAATTGCTCTGCCAATATTTTAATCAATTCCCGGAAATCAACCCTGTCTTCCGCCGAATAATAGAAAATGGCTTTTGTTCCATCTCCTTGATATTCAACATCATTAACTTTCATCTTGAGACCCAAATCCCAAGCAATATAACGCGATGAGAGCATCGTGGTGTGTTCGCTATTGACCGTCGAAATCCACTTTTCAATATCGGAGTAACGGGCGGTGCGATATAATTTCTTGGTTATTTCCGCTTCATTCACCTTTTTATGCTTCATCTGATTGAAAACACTTTTTCCCAACATCGAGATGATGCCGATATCGTGCCCCGGTGCAGCTTCCACAGCTACAATGTCACCCACTTTGAAAGTCCCCTCTTTGGGTAAAACAAAAAAATCCTTGTGACTATTCTTAAACCGAACTTCCGCAAAAGGACATTCCAAATAATCTATCGAAATATCCATTTTTGAAATCCAATCATAACTACTTAATTTGCATGCTGTTTCAGCATAACAAGCACAATTGGTCTCTTCAGGATTGGGAATATCGTTAACACCACGCGATAAAAATGGGTTGGCAGCCAACTTGGCGGTTTCTTTACTTACCGGAGTGCGTATATCTAAATCTAAATACTCATCTAAGTTTTCTATTTGAGAATGGTCAGCATCTATTTCGTCGTATTTCATGTATCTTATTTTATCTATTAAATTTCAAGTTGCAAAAATACACTTTTTTTCATACTTACCAAGCATGAATTTCAAGGAATTTTATTATCTGAAAATTGCAGACAGTTTTTCCGGTGTAAGATAGCCGAACAATTGCAAAACGATGATAAAAGTAATCAGAATCATTAGATAGCGTATCCAATTGAAACTTTTGCGAACGCTGATGAACGAAGCAATTTGCGCTCCCAGGACATTGCCACATCCATGAATGAGTCCGTATTTCCAGTCAACGTAGCCCGAAAAGGCAAAAACAGCCAACGAAAAAGGAATATAGGCAAGAATAAGAACATTTTTCATGGCATTGGCTCTCACCAAATCGTGCCCAACGGAAAGGACAATGACTGCCAAAACAAAATAGCCGACACCGACATGCACTAATCCCCCGTAAATTCCAATAAAAAAGAAAAGAAGGTATTGCCAAAAGTGCAAAGGATTGGCCAATAAATCCTCGCGCTCTTTGAACCAGCGATTCGGGCGCAAAATCAATGCCAAAGCAATAAAAATGGCAATCACGCCAAAAAGGTAACTAAAAACCGTATTGGGGATGAACTTGGCAAAAACGGCACCCACCAAAGCCCCCAAAATAATGGGAATCATCAGACGGAACGAGCGTTTCCAATCAATCAGGTTTTTACGTTGAAAATTGGCAACGGATGTAATATTTTGAAGTAATACTGCCACTCTGTTAGTCCCGTTTGCCACCAACGGAGGAAGTCCCAAAAACATAAAAACCGACAGCGAAATGATGGTTCCGCCGCCGGCTAAAGTGTTGATAAATCCTACTAAGAGGCCTGAACAAATCAGAATTATGATCTCCATTTTATTGAATAGTTCTTATGTCAACAAACGAAGTGATTATCACTTCAATGTTTATTTTTGTTCTTGCGGAGTCGGAGTATCTTTTTTCTCCGGGCGCATTTGTGGGAAGAACAAAACATCCTGAATAGATTGTGAATTGGTCATAATCATCGCCAAGCGATCGATACCGATTCCCAATCCGGCGGTTGGCGGCATACCGAATTCCAACGCACGCAAAAAGTCTTCATCCAAAACCATTGACTCAGTGTCCCCGCGCTTGCCCAACTCCAACTGTTCTTCAAAACGACGACGCTGATCGATCGGGTCATTCAACTCCGAATAGGCGTTGCAAATCTCTTTTCCGTTGCAAACCGCTTCAAATCTTTCCGTTAACCCCGGTTTTGAACGATGTTTTTTCGTTAACGGGGAAGTCTCAATCGGATAATCATAGATAAATGTAGGTTGAATCAATTGCGCCTCGCATGTCTCTCCAAAAATTTCATCTATCAACTTGCCCTTTCCCATTGTACTATCCACTTCAACGCCCACTTTTTTGGCAAACGCCGTCATCTCTTCTTCACTCATTTCAGAAATATCCACACCCGTAAAATGCTCAATAGCTTCATACATCGTGTAGCGTTTCCAAGGACGTTTAAAATCAATAACATTCTCACCTACACGCACTTTGGTACCTCCATGCAAAACGCGAGCTACCGTTTCAACCATCTCTTCCACCAGATTCATCATCCATTCATAATCCTTGTACGCAACATACAACTCCATTTGAGTAAACTCCGGATTATGAAAACGATCCATTCCTTCGTTGCGGAAATCTTTCGAAAATTCATAAACTCCGTCAAAACCGCCCACGATTAATTTCTTCAAATACAACTCGTTCGCAATACGAAGATACAACGTCATATCCAACTTATTGTGATGCGTTTTAAAAGGACGTGCCGCAGCTCCCCCATACAATGGTTGCAAAATTGGTGTTTCAACTTCCAGATACCCTTTAGCATTCAAATAGTTACGCATTGCATTCACCATTTGTGTGCGCTTAATAAAAGTCTCTTTGATATGCGGATTAACAATCAAATCCAAATATCTTTGACGATATCTTTGCTCCGGATCCGTAAAAGCATCGTAAGTTTTATCGTCTTTTTCCTTCACAATCGGAAGCGGACGAATAGATTTACACAATAATGTATATTCCTTAACGTGAATGCTTATTTCCCCTTTTTGTGTAATAAAAACAAAACCTTTCACGCCAATAATGTCCCCAATATCCAATTTCTTAAATACCGAATTATACAAAGTTTTATCCTCGCCCGGACAAATATCGTCGCGTTTTACATAAATTTGAATTTTTCCCACTGCATCCTGCAATTCGTAAAACGAAACGGCACCCATTACACGCTGTTTCATAATTCGACCCGCTATGCTAACTTCTTGAAATAGTGAATTGTCGGATGGATATTGTTCGTGAATTTCGCGCGTCGTTGCTGTCACTTCATACAAATCCGCCGGATACGCATTCACTCCCAAATTATTGAAATCCTCTAACTTTTTTCTTCTAATGTGAATAAACACTGGATGAGCAACATTGCTGTT
>CAYYHC010000104.1:0-7185 GCA_964471715.1 uncultured Lentimicrobiaceae bacterium
TTACATCACACAAATCTATTTTATCCAAGGAGAATACGAAAAAATTATTGCATCTATTCCGGAATTGAAAAATCAAAACAGTGACAAAACGGAATTAGACAGAATTATAGCTCTATCGTATTATAACTTGGGAAAATATGAAGAAGCAGTGCCTTATTTTAAAGATTATTTTAGTCAATCAGATTCGCGAAAATCTTTTAATAATGAGCCTAATAGAAACGATTTATATGCTGCCGGTTATTCGTTTTATAAAACAAATGAATATACCGAAGCCATTAATTATCTTTCAAAAGTAACCGAGGAGCAAGATGCTATGACGCAAAATGCCTATTATGTGATTGGCGATTGCTATTTGAAACAGGAAAAACTGAATTTGGCAACACAAAATTTCTTCGAGGCATCAAAATATGATTTTATTCCTGATATTCAGGAAGATGCACTTTATAATTATGCAAAATTGCAATACCAAACCGCTTCCGTCCCTTTCAGCAGTGCCATCAAAGCGTTGGAAGACTACATTAATCGTTACCCGAATTCTACGCGTAGTGAAGAAGCAAGTGCATACTTGGCAAAGATTTACGCATCCACCAAAAACTATCGTGAAGCCATTAGCTCCATCGAAAAAATTAATAGCAAAAGTCCCGAGTTGATGAAATCGTATCAAAGATGTACCCATTTTAGAGCTTTGGAACTGATTAATAATCGCGAATATGCCAACGCCATTAAAATGATAGATAAATCAATGATTTATCAATTAGATCCGAAGATTCATTTTGCTAATCTTTATTGGAAAGCGGAAGCCGAATTTAGAGCAGAAGATTATAAAAAATCGTACAATTCTTTCCAAGTATATCACAGAACAAATAATGTTACTTCCGATGAAAATTATTCAATTTCCTTTTATTCATTTGGTTATGCGGCATTAAAAAACAAAAAATATAAGGAAGCACAGGAGGCTTTCGAAAAATATCTTTCTTTCCCTGCTTCAGAAGAAAACGAAAACTATCAGTCAGATGCGCTCGCTCGTTTGGGAGATTGCTATTTTATGCAGAAAAAATTACAATCGGCAATTACCAATTATGAAAAATGCAGTCGTATGAAATTGGGTAACGCAGATTATGCTCTCTTTCAACAAGCAAAATGCTATGGCTACCTGCAAAATGAAAGCAAAAAGGTGGAATTATTGGAGAAATTTGCACAATATTATGAGAAATCAGCCTATATTGATGAAGCGGAATATGAATTGGCAAGTACGTATCACTCTCAAAATCAATATGGTTTAGCTATCAATGCGTATCAAAGTTTTATTCAGAAATATCCTTCCAGCCCTTATGTACGTGAAGCACATAACAAGTTGGCACAGGCTTACCTCAATTCTCAAAATACGGAAATGTCGATCGCCACTTTCAAGAAAGTGATTGAACTCTATCAAGGGTCGCAGGAAGCCAAAGACGCATTGGCAAACTTGGAAAACATTTATACCGACTTGGGACAGACCGGAGAGTTTTTTGATTATATCAAATCCAAAGGAAATATCCACATTTCTGCCGAACGTCAAGATTCCATCTCCTACAAAGCCGCCGAATACAAATATTTGAAAGGCAATTGCGAAATGGCAATTCAGGGGTTTAACGACTATCTGAAAAATTTCCCGCAAGGCTTTTTCGCCGCTCAAGCCTATTTCTATAAAGCTGAATGTGAGTATGGTATGAATAGTTATGACCAGGCGTTAGCTGATTATGAAGCACTGATTAATAATTACAGAACGGAAAACAATGAAGTCGCTTTGCGCAAATCGGCAACCATTTTATTTAATAAAAATGAATATGACCGAGCATTGGTTTATTTTAACGGATTGCTGAAAAGTGCCTCAAAAGAAGATAATATTTCCTATGCCTATAACGGAATAATGCGCTGCGCCTTCGAATTGAAGAATTATCAAGAAGCATTAGATGCTGCCAAAGGTTACCTTAATTCAGACCAAGCTGATCCGGAACTGAAAGAAGATGCACAACTGATAGCCGGCGAATCGGCATTTTTCTTGAACGACTATCTGAATGCCCAAAAATATCTGTCGCCGCTGGCACGTAAAAGTACGAACGACATTTCTGCCGAAGCTGCCTATTATTGCGCGTTAATTGAATACAATCAAGGAAATTACGATGCTTGTGAAAAACGAATCACTGAAATATTGGGCACCAATTACAGCTCTTCCTATTGGTTGGCTTCCACTTTTATTCTGTATGGGGACTTTTATGTTGCCAAGGAAAATCTTTTCCAGGCACGACATACTTACCAAAGTATTGTGGATAACTATGACGGCGAAGATTTAAGAGAAATCGCTCGTCAGAAAATTGCTCAAATTGATGCACTTGAAAATCCACAGCCCAAACCGCAAGACCCCGGCGAAAACGATAAAGAAAATTTGAGACCCGTTGATGAAGAATAACCGTTAAACTTATTAAAAATGAAAAAATATATAATTACCATAATCGCTTTATTGTCAATTTGTGTTTCACAGGCTCAAGTGGTGGATACCGCCCATTTTCGTTTGGATTATACTCCTAAACTGATGGCTTTTAAAAAGATCAATCAACAAGCCGAAGTTTACGATACAACCACCGAAAAAGTTTCCTTTAATTATTATATAGTATCGCAACGAGTAGATGCCACCTTCGAACCGTCTGTCATTAAGTTTAACAAGGTCACTCCCGACATTGCCGATAAGTTGTATCGCAATTATTTAAAAGCCGGTTTCGGTTATCCTGTCACTCCGCTGCTCGAATTCTCGTTCCATAATTTGCAAAGTCAAAAATACTCATTCGGCATTAATATTCACCACTTTTCAAGTTGGGCAAATCCCATCGGAAAAACCATGAAACAATATGCCGCTTATCCTACCAGCGATACGCGCGCCCATCTCTTCTTTAAACGCTTTTTTAAACACCAAACTTTCTATTCTTCAATAGATTATAACCACGAAGCCGCACGCTTTTACGGATACAAAAAGGATGATTTTCCCAATTATAATCCCCCTAAAGATTCTCTGAAAAATTATTTTCATCACTTGAATGCTACCGTTGGAATCGCTTCCAACTATGTTTTGGAAGAAAAAAAATTGAAACAAGATGCTCGATTGAATTACGACTTTCTCCAAACCAATTGGAAAGATATGGAAAATCATGTCGGACTCAATTCGTTCTTTGCTTATGACGTTCGGTGGCTGAAAATATCAGGAAGTCAACATTATAGATTGAACCTCGATTTTGATTATTACAACAACAAATGGCAAAATCTGAAAAAAAGTAAAAATGCCTTCATATTTAATCCTGAAATCTTGGCTAACTTTATTATTAAAGAATATCATATATTAGTGGGGTTAGGCGGTATTGTGGATACTTATAACGGCAAAGCCGCCGGAACACTTTATCCGATTGCGGAAGTTCAACTTGGTGTAATTCCTTCCATATTAAGTATTTATGCCGGTGTGAATGGTGACGTGAAGTATAATTCGTTGAAAGATTTATTATATGAAAATCCATTCGTGAAACCTCATTTAGACACTCTTTGCACCACCACCAACTACATAAGTATTTATGGTGGCGTGAAAGGAAATTTGGTCAAAAAGCTCAATTACAACGTTTCTGCACGTTACAACTATTCGAAGAATTTGGCATTTTTTGTTCTCGATACATTGTCCCAAGCCCGCAACCAATTTGATGTAGTTTATCGCAATGGTAATGTCTTGAATGTTTGCTTGGATTTGAATTGGGAAGTAATGAAAAACCTGACTTTTAATTTCGATGCTAACTATTGGTTGTACGCGTTAAAACACAAAGCCCCCGTTTGGTATAAACCCATCTTGGAATTTACCTTCAACGGACAGTATATTTTGAAAGAAAAATGGGCTTTTGATTTGAATTTTAATTTAGGATTCGGACGCAAGGCATTGGTTTACAATAATGAAGCAAAATTGTATGAAACCAAAAACATGAAACCGATTTTGGATTTCGGCATTGGTGCGGAATACTTTATCAGTGACCATTTTTCTGCATTCGTTACTATCAACAATTTGGCTTGTCAGTATTATTCCAAATATTACGACTTTAAAAACATGGGAATTAACGCAATGATTGGTGTTACCTATTCTTTCGGCGCCGATTCAATTAAAAAGGGAAAAAAGAAATAACTATTAATATTCATTAAAAAAAGTAAATTATGAGTGTAAAATCAATGATTAGAATGAGAATGAGTGCACACGATGCTCATTACGGTGGAAATTTAGTTGACGGTGCAAGAATGTTAGGTCTGTTCGGCGACGTGGCTACTGAATTATTAATTATTCAAGATGGCGACGAAGGTTTATTCTGTGCTTATGACAATGTAGAGTTTTTGGCTCCCGTTTATGCCGGTGATTTTATCGAAGCAGTTGGTGAAATTACACATGTGGGCAATAGCTCTCGCAAAATGGTTTTTGAAGCCAGAAAAGTAATAGCCCCTCGCACCGATATCTCCGCTTCTGCTGCCGACGTATTGTCGGAACCTGTCGTAGTTTGCAGAGCATCAGGTACTTGTGTTGTTCCTAAAAATTGCCAACGCAAAAAATAATTATCACATTTACCTTGATTTTTTTTCATAATTTTGCACCACAAATTTATCGTAAATTTTCAAGGTCTTGAGCACTGATAATCAAATTCTTAAGGAGCTTCTTTCATTTTCAGCCGTTGTTGTGGCTGATGGAGAAGCTCCTTTCCATTCTTATGCCATCAATGTCCTGAAAAACGCCTCGTATATTATTTGCTGCGACGGCGCCATTCGACATTTAGTGGCACTTAATATTGTTCCCGACGTTATCATTGGCGACGGCGATTCAATATCCAAAGAAAATCTTCTGAAGTTTGCAGATCGTTTTGTGGAAGATAAAAGTGTGGAATATAATGACTTGGCAAAAGCTTTCAACTATTGCCGACAGCACAACATTTTGAAATTTGCAGTGTTGGGTGCGTCCGGCTTGCGCGAGGATCACACCTTGGCAAATCTTAGTCGTATCATCAACTACGGCACCGAATTTCAAATGGTGATGATTACTAATTATGGCACTTTTACCCCCATTTATCAAAGCACTTCGTTTCTCTCCTTCCCCGGGCAACAAGTGTCGGTATTTTGTTTTTCCGCCGATACTCCACTGACATTTTCTCACTTGCGTTATCCTGTGGTAAACAGAATATTTGAATATCTTTGGGAAGGTTCACTCAATGAGGCACTTACAGACAATTTTACGATTCAGTTTCAAAAAGGAAAAGTCTTGGTTTATAGAGCATTTAACTAATTTTAATATGATAAAAAATCTCATTTTTGATTTAGGCGGCGTTATCTATGATATTCGTTACCAGAATGTTCCGGAATCTTTCGCCAAATACGGAATCCCGAATTTTGAACAATACTACACCAAAGCTGCACAATCCGATGCGATTGATCTTTTAGAAGAAGGCAAAATTTCGCCTGCAGAATTTAGAAGTTTTATCCGTTCTATTTCACCCGTTTCTCTTACGGACCAGCAAATTGACGATGCGTGGAATTCCATTATGGTGGACATTCCCGAAAAACGGATTAATATGTTGAAAGAACTGAAATCAAAATATTCGGTATATCTTTTTAGTAATACCAATCAGCTTAATTATGATGAGTTTACGGTGCGAATGCGCGAAAAATACGGCTATGACATCTTCACCGACTTGTTCGTGAAAGCCTATTTTTCACATCAAATTCACATTAAAAAACCTTTGCCGGAATCTTTCCAATTTATCATTAACGAACAGCATTTGAATCCCGCTGAAACATTGTTTATTGATGATACTTTACGTCATGTGGAAGGCGCACGCAAAGTTGGTTTGAACGCCTATCATTTGCAAGATGGTGAAGATGTGGTAGATAAAAAATGGATGGAGGCTTATCATCTTCTGCCGTAATGTCAGATAAAGAGTTTGGCAAACTTTTTGTAATGTCATTACCGTATGGTTCGGTCGTACAATTTTATTGTATTGTAATTAATTAAAATAGAGTATATTATGGATGAAAATGTAGAAAATGTTCAAAACGGGAATAGTGAAAATGTGACTCAGAATAGTGCAAAGTCTGACAATTTGGCAAGTGAAACGGTTAATTCTGCACAAGAAAATGCTGAGCTTGAAGATATCGCTGCTTCTGATGTCGAGGATATTTTCAACGATATTGAAGAAAACGGCGAAGATACGAAGGAAGAAAACGATGAGCCGACCGAAAAGAAAACAGTGCGTTCAATTTTTGGTAAAAAAGTATCGAAGGAGGATAAGCTAAAGGAGCAAATCGCACAGTTGGAAGCACAAAAGAAAGAGTTGAATGACAAGTTTTTGCATTTATATTCCGAATTCGATAACTATAAAAAACGCACCAATAAAGAAAAATTGGATTTGTTATCTACGGCTTCCGAAAAGGTGATTATAAGTCTGCTTCCGATTATTGATGATTTTGAACGGGCCATCAAAGCTAACGAGAATTTGGAAGATTTGCAGGTTATTAAAGAAGGATTTACGTTGATTTATAATAAGTTAATTCAAGTGTTGAAACGTTTTGACGTAGAGGAAATTGTAGCGAAAGGTGAGACTTTTGACACCGATTATCATGAAGCCATTACCCATTTTCCCGCACCTACGGAGGAAGATAAGGGGAAAGTTATGGAAGTAACTGAAAAAGGGTATAAGATTAAGAATAAAGTAATTAGATTTTCAAAAGTGGTAGTTGCCAACTAAAATAGGAGGGGAATAAAATGGATAAGCGAGATTATTATGAAGTGTTGGGTGTAAGCAAAAGTGCCACACCGGACGAAATTAAGAAAGCATATAGGAAGAAGGCGATGGAATTTCATCCCGACCGAAATCCTGGAAATAAAGAGGCGGAAGAAAAATTTAAAGAAGCGGCAGAGGCGTATGATGTGTTGAGTAATGCCGATAAAAAAGCGCATTACGACCAGTTTGGACACGAAGGTTTGCAAGGCGGAATGGGTGGCGGATACTCGTCAGCCAGTGATTTGGGTTCCATTTTCTCTCACCTGCGCGATATTTTTGGAGAGGAATTCGGCGGTGGTTTTGGTGGGTTCAGCGGTTTTGGCGGTGGCAGTGATGGCTATTCACAACAGCAACGTCGAGG
>CAYYHC010000104.1:7195-8070 GCA_964471715.1 uncultured Lentimicrobiaceae bacterium
CCAATATCCGTATCACGGTCAAGTTGACTTTGGAAGAAATTGCCAAAGGTACGGCAAAAAAATTGAAAATTCCCAAACAGGTGGCTTGTCCTACTTGTAATGGAACAGGTGCCAAAACTCAATCATCTATTACCACTTGTCCTACTTGTCACGGGCGTGGTCACGTTGTGCAGCAGCGCCGCAGCATGTTCGGCATAATTCAGCAGACCGTCGTGTGCAGCGAGTGTGGGGGCACCGGAAAAATCATTAAGGACAAGTGTCCCGATTGTCGTGGAGTTGGAACGGTGAAGGGCGAGGAAGTGGTCACTGTAAATATTCCTGCAGGCGTAATGGATGGAATGCAGTTGCGTGAGCGCGGAAAAGGCAATGCAGCACCCACTGGAGGCGTCAACGGCGACTTGATCGTAGCCATCACCGAAGCCGAACACGCTATCTTTGAGCGTGATGGCAACAATTTGTACTTAAATTACTATATCTCTTTCCCGCAGGCGGCGTTGGGCGACAGTGTCGAAATTCCGCTTTTGGAAGGAAAAGCAAAAGTTAAACTTCAACCCGGTACTCAAAGTGGCGAAGTATTGCGTTTGCAAGGAAAAGGACTTCCTGAACTAAATAACTATCGCACAGGTGATTTGATTGTGAATGTTAATGTTTGGACTCCCAAGACGCTTTCGAAAGAAGAAAAAAACATCATTGAGCAATTTAAAAACTCTTCTAATTTCGAGCCCAAACCCGGAAAAAATGAAAAAAGTTTTTTTAGCAAAGTAAGACAATTCTTTAATTAGAAAATCATTTGATCATTAATACTTTATAGCTGATTTATTTTTAACCCAACTTTCACACCCTAAATTACGTTTTTATTGCTGTACAGCAAATTG
>CAYYHC010000105.1:0-8057 GCA_964471715.1 uncultured Lentimicrobiaceae bacterium
TGCACAACAAGATGCACAATTTACGCTTTTTCAGTGGGCAACTCCCTATTACAATGCAGGTGCCATAGGTGAACAGAGCAATACTTTGTGTTTTACGGGATTATTTCGCCAACAATATACCGGTTGGAACGATGTCAGGATTGATGATAAAGGCAACCAAATAAAAAACAATACTTCGCCACAACAGGTTTATCTCAGCATGGAATCCTATTTGCGGAAAATTCATGGCGGATTAGGGATTACATTATTAAAAGATAAAATCGGATATTTCGATAATATAGGGTTTAAAGTAGGTTATTCATTCAAATTGAAAATACCGACCGGTTCTTTAGGCATTGGTTTGCAAGTGCAACTGCTTAGTCAGAAGTTAGATGCAACTAAATTTAATCCTACTCAAGAGGATGATCCGATATTGAAAGAAATGACCAACAAAGAATCGTGGTTGGATTTGGATTTTAGTTTTGGTTTATATTACAAAGCTGAAAGATGGAATGCCGGTGTCAGCATGACACAAATGGCAGAAAAAATTCGTCTTTCGGGTGATGAGGCATCTTATCAAATGAGTCGAAATCTTTACATACATGGTGGTTATACGTGGGTTTTACCTTGGGATCCAAGTTGGGAAGTGATACCGCAGGCATTGATTAAAACAGATTTGGCAACCGCACAATTTGACTTAATGTTGCTTACGCGCTACAACGGAATTTTGTGGGGAGGTCTTTCTTATCGTATTCAAGATGCCGTTTCGGTACTTTTTGGTGCGCGTCCTTTCTATAATTCTTCCAACAACTATTTGAAAGGTTTGGAAATGGGATTGGCATATAGTTTCACAACCAGCAAGTTAGGTTATTCTCCAAATAGGAGTTACGGTGATATCGAAATTATGCTTCGTTATTGCTTCGACATATACAAAGAACCTGTGTTCTCCGGTTATGGCTCAACACGTTCGATATACAAAAATCAGTATTAAACAATAAATTGTTAGTAACATCGTTTTTAAAATAATTCAAAGCCAATTAATATGAAAAAGACAGCATTATTCTTCTCAGCAATCATTATTCTTCTTACGTCCTGTAAGAATGATGGTGACGGACAATTAGTGGGAGTTAAAGATCGTCCTGATTTTTTGGATTTAATGCCTTATGGAATGGTTTATGTTCCTGCCGGTCATTATCTTATGGGCGCAGGTGATGAGGATGTTCCATTTGCTTTTACCCATCAATCCAAAAATGTTTCTATTTCTGCATTTTATATGGATGAGACCGAAATTACAAATAACGAGTATCGCCAATTTGTATATTGGGTTCGCGATTCTGTTGCTCACGTTCTTTTGGGTGAAGCTGAAATTGAAGATGCCGAAGAAAATGGTGGTCACTACGTAAAGTACGGAGCCGGTGAAATGGAAGGCGAATTGGTAGAACCAAAATTAATTAATTGGAAAGAAGAAATCGATTGGAATTCCGAAAATGAAGAAGTCAGATCTGCATTAAGTCCTATGTTCTTGACTGCCAATTCACGTTTTTATCATTATGCTCCCGTAGTGATGAACGTTAGTATGCTGAATTTTGAATATTGGTGGACCGATTTTCGTAATTATGTTGATCCTGAAGATGCTGAAAAATATGGTGCATCTTATAAGGAAACAGATAAAGAAGGAAACGATTATGGCGGTTTATTTGCTAATCGTCCAAGTAGTTACAACAAAAACAGAGAGCGTTTTATGAAAGGTGAAGTGGTTAATATTTATCCCGATACATTATGCTGGGTGCACGATTTCGCTTATTCATATAATGAACCGATGACTTTGAACTATTTTTATCACCCGCAATTTGATAACTATCCTGTAGTAGGTATTTCTTGGAGACAAGCTAAAGCATTCTGCTATTGGAGAACACATTTGAGAAATTGTTGGTTGTCAGCTAATGAATATGCACGCGAACATGAGTTCCGTTTGCCAAACGAAGCTGAATGGGAATGGGCAGCACGCGGTGATTTTGATATGGAAACCTATCCTTGGGGTGGTCCTTATACCCAAAACTTGAATGGTTGTTATTTGAGTAACTTCAAACCGCAAAGAGGTAATTATATCGCTGATGGAAATATTTACCCCGGCATCGTAGCACACTATCATCCAAATGATTTCGGTCTGTTTGATATGAGTGGCAACGTAGCTGAATGGTGCGAAGACGCTTTCGACAAATCTTCAACCAACTTTACTCACGACTTAAATCCACAATATACATACTATGCCAAGAAAACCGATACCCGCGAAAAGAAAAGAAAAGTTACCCGTGGCGGCTCTTGGAAAGATGTTAGCTATTATACAACCGTATTTACCAAAACATTCGAATACCAGGATACTTGTAAATCTTATGTAGGTTTCCGTTGTGTTCAATCTTATATGGGACGTCAAAGAGGTGATAATATCACAACAGCATCAAATGTATATTAATCATATATATATATATTAGAAATACCCAAAATATTATAAACAAAATCATTAACCAATTAAAAATTATTTATCATGGGATTAGACAAATTAGTTAGAAGTAAGGGCTATAAGAATTTTATGGCTAAATTGTACGGTATCGGTGCCGCCGTTGTTATCTTAGGTGCGTTGTTCAAAATTCTTCACTTACCGGGTGCCAATTATATGTTGATGGCCGGTATGGGTACAGAATCTATTATCTTCTTTTTCTCTGCATTTGAACCACTTCACGTGGAATACAATTGGGCATTGGTTTATCCGGAATTAGCTGTTGGAGAAGATTTCGCTTCTGCTAATTCTAAAAAACAACTACCAACCGGTTCTCCTACTCAACAACTTGACAAAATGCTTACCGAAGCAAAAATCGGACCTGAATTGATTGATAGTTTGGCAAAAGGTATGAAAAACCTTAGCGATAATGCCAATAAATTATCAGGCGTTTCTGACGCTGCTTTTGTTACCGATAATTATGTAGGTAACTTGACCAAAGCTGCTGAATCTGTAAGAAATCTTTCTTTGGAATACGATAAAACGGCTGCTTCTTTACAAAAAGATTCAAATATTTCAGGTGAATATTTGAACAACGTTCAAAAAGCCGCTACAGCAGTTGCAAACTTGGCAAACATTTATGAAAATACTACCAAATCATTACAAACTGATACAGGTAGCTATAACGAACAATTGAATAAATTAAACCAAAACTTGTCTTCTATCAATACAATGTATGAGGTACAATTGAAAAATTCAAAAGGGATGCTCGATAATTATAAAAATGTAGAAGCTAATATTCAATCTTATGCAGAAAATTTGAATGCTTCTCTCGCCAATACTAAACAATATAAAGAAGAAATTGACAAATTGACAAAGAATGTAGCTATGTTAAGCAACGTATATGGAAATATGTTGGCAGCTATGAACATTACAAAAGGCTAAGTCAATAACTAATTACACAATTTATTAATAACTTAAAACAAATATAGTATGGGTGCAACAAATTGTCCGGAAACCCCGAGGCAGCGAATGATAGGTATGATGTACTTGGTGCTGACCGCTATGTTGGCGCTGAATGTATCAAAAGATATATTGGATGCATTTAATGTCGTTGATGAAACAATGACGAACTCTAATATAAGTTTAACGCAAGCGAACAACGTTAAATATTCTGCAATTGAAAGTGATACAAGTGCTAACGGAAAAATAGCACAAGCTAAAGCCAAACAATTGCAAAAGTTGACCAATGATATGGTTGCTTATATCGACAATTTACGTATGGACGTTGTGAAATACGTGGATGGTGAAGAAAAAGTAAATAAAGTATTAGGTGAAACCGGTGGTTCATTAGTTCCCGTTAAGCAAATTGAAGGAAAAGATAACTTCGATAAACCTACCTTTTATATGTTGGAAGAACAAGTGGAAGGCAAATGTCGTGCCGAACGTTTGAAGGATAAAATTAACGAGTACAAGGCTAACATTTTGAAACTCCTTCCTACCAAAAAGAAAGATGGTAAAGATACCGGTGTAATAGACCCTGATGTTCTAAAGAAAGCAACAGCCGCTGTTGGCTTAAATATGGATGATGCAAAGAATGCAGAAGGTGCTACTGAAAATTGGGAAAACCACACTTTTAACCACTTAATTACTGCAGGTACCGTTATTTTATTAAGCAAAATGTCGGGCGAAGTTAGAAACGCCGAATCTGCCATTCTTCAAGAAATCTTGAACGGAATTGATGCGAAAGAACTTTCTTTTGATAAAGCGGAAGGTCGTGCTATTCCTAAATCTCAAATCGTGTTTACAGGTGGTAAATATGAATCCGATATCGTAGTAGCCGCTTTCAATTCTACTGAACCGATTGATGTTTATTACATGATGGGACGTGATACGATGACTCCTGCCGAAATCGGTGGAGCCCAACATATTTCAGGCGTTGGTACTGCTAAATTGGAATTCAGTGCCGGTGGTACAGGCGAACAAAAATTTGCCGGTTTGATTAAAGTAAAAGGTACTGATGGCGAAGATAAATACTTCCCATTCCACGATACTTATCAAGTTATTCAACCATCTGCTACCATTGCAGCTGACAACATGAACGTTTTATATGCCGGTATTCCAAACCCTGTTTCTGTTGCCGGTTCTGTTGACGTAAAAAAATTGTCGGTTTCTATCCCGGGTTGTCAATTAAAACCTACCGCAGCTGGTAAATATGATGTAAGCGTACCAACAGGTTTAATCGGTAAAAAAGTGACAGCTACTGTAACTGCCAAAAATGATGGCGGTGTCAAAAATATGGGAAGCACCGAATTTCGTGTAAAGAAAGTGCCGGATCCAACTTCCTATTTGGGTGCTAACATTTGGGGTGGAAAACGTACCAAAAACGAATTGAATGCCAACCCGTTCATTTCTGCTCGTATGGGTGACGATTTCGCCTATAATTTGAAATGGAACATTAAATCTTATAGAGTTACTTTTATTACTAAAGGTATTGAAGGTGCTCCCAAGGTTTGCGCAGGTGGCGGTTTCAGCAATGACGTAAAATCTGCAATTAATAGCGCGTCTGTTGGCACTGTAATCATCTTCTCCGATATCAAAGCTTCATCCATTGCCGGTGAACGTACACTCCGTGATATTACAATCAGAATCAAGTAATTCAAAATAAATTTGTTATGAAAAAAATTGTTTTGTCAGTTTTCGCTTTATGTATCGCTTCTTTTGCTTTTGCGCAAGAAACCGATACTACCGGGAGCACCATGCAACAGCCTGTTCGCAAACCGGTTGAAACCTTTTGGGAACAAACCGAAGTAGGCGATTTCTCTAAACCTATCTCTTACGTTCATCAACGTAATAATGATGTGATGTACTATCACACTATTTGGAGAACGATAGATTTGAGAGAAAAAATGAATCATCCGCTCTATTTTCCGCAAGAGGTAAAGGGTACTTGGAGAAGTTTGGCACAAGTTATTTTTGACGCCATTAATTTTAAAGATCTTGAAGCTACCAATTATCTTCCAATGTATGATGATGAATTTTGTACATTGCCGATGAGTAGAGAAGCGGTTAAAGCTAACTTGGTGGAAATCAAAAGAACAGAACAAATTGACCCTGAAACTTTTGAAGTGATTGGTGAAATAGAATATGATGAAGAGTTCACGGCTCGTCAAGTACTTCTTTATCGTGTGAAAGAAATTTGGTTTTTTGACAAACAACGTTCTGTCTTGGAAGTCAGAATATTGGAAATCGAACCTATGATTGAATACGAAAAAGAAACCAATACCGCTGAACCTCAACCCGGTCAGGAAGATGAAATGGTGGGTACCATTAAATCAAAAAAACGTGTTGGATATATCTTGTTTGATGAGTTAAGACCTTATTTGGCTCAACAAGAAGTATATAATCCTAAAAATAATGCACAACGTATCTCTTTAGATGATATTTTGACTTGGAAACGCGAATTTTCAAGTTATATCTATCAAGAACAAAATGTGTATAACAATCGTCAAATTGACGAATATATCGCCAATGCGCGTGATCAACGTATTGAATCTGACAAGATTACGGAGAAAATACGTAAGTTTGAACACGACCTTTGGGAGTTCTAATCTGCAACAACAATTTTTTTCATAACAGAGGGGAGATTTCGATGAGAAATCTCCTTTTTTTTTAAAAAAAGATGTACTTTTGCACCCGATGAAGAATATTAGAAATTTTTGTATTATTGCTCATATCGATCACGGTAAGAGTACGTTAGCAGATAGGATGTTGCAGTTTACCGGCACGGTAAACGATAGAGATTTCCAAGATCAGGTACTGGATGATATGGCACTCGAAAGAGAACGCGGAATTACCATAAAAAGTCACGCCATTCAAATGGATTATCAATACGAAGGGCAGGATTATGTGCTCAATTTGATTGATACTCCCGGGCACGTCGATTTTTCCTACGAAGTATCTCGCTCCATCACGGCTTGTGAAGGTGCACTGCTTTTGGTAGATGCTACACAGGGTGTTCAGGCTCAAACTATTTCCAATCTTTATTTGGCAATAGACCATGACTTGGAAATTATTCCTGTTTTGAATAAAATGGATATGCCGGCTGCGATGCCTGCAGAAGTCAAGGACCAGATTATTGACCTTATCGGTTGTGATGAGTCCGACATTATTGAAGCCAGTGGCAAAACAGGCATGGGCGTGGAACAACTTTTACAAGCCATTATCGAAAAAATACCGGCTCCGAAAGGTGACCCCGACGCTCCATTGCAAGCCCTCATCTTTGATTCCATTTTTAATTCCTATCGCGGTATTATTTCTTACTTTAGAATTTTTAATGGGACAATTAAAACAAACGATTATGTAAAGTTTCTTTCTACCGGAAAAGAATATAATGCGGATGAAATAGGCGTGTTGCGGTTACGTCAGGAACCACGTAAAATGTTGAGTGTCGGTGATGTGGGTTATATCATTTCGGGTGTTAAAACCTCTAAAGAAGTCAGAGTCGGTGATACCGTTACTCATGTGGAAAATCCTTGCATCACTGCCGTCGCCGGATTTCAAGAGGTTAAACCGATGCTTTTTGCCGGAATTTATCCCACCGATGCCGACCAATATGAAGAGTTACGTGCCTCGCTCGAAAAATTACAACTCAACGATGCCTCTTTGTCTTTTGTGCCGGAATCATCCGCCGCTTTAGGCTTTGGCTTCCGTTGCGGTTTCCTTGGTTTGTTACACATGGAAATTGTACAGGAACGCCTCGACCGCGAGTTCGATATGGATGTAATTGCTACCGTTCCCAACGTTTCATATAATTTATATACAACTAAAAATGAATTGGTTGAAGTGCATAATCCGTCGGGAATGCCCTCTCCTAATTTGATTGAACATGTGGAAGAACCTTATATCCGTGCACAAATCATTAGTAAAGCCGACTTCATTGGTCCCATTATTAAACTTTGTTTGGATAAGCGCGGAACATTGCTCAATCAGGTCTATATTGCCTCTAATCGCGTGGAATTGACCTTCGACTTGCCACTTGGTGAAATCGTTTTCGACTTTTACGATAAACTGAAAAGCATTTCCAAAGGGTATGCCTCTTTCGATTATCATATTTCAAGCTATAAACCTGCTAAATTGGTAAAATTGGATATTTTGCTTAATGGCGATTCAGTAGATGCACTATCCTCTCTTACTCACGTGGATAATGCCTATCCTTTCGGTCGTAAAGTATGCGAAAAATTGAAAGAACTCATTCCGCGTCAGCAATTTGATATTGCCGTTCAGGCAGCAATCGGAACGAAAATCATTGCACGCGAAACCATTAAGGCTGTGCGTAAAGATGTAACCGCTAAATGCTATGGCGGCGATATTACCCGTAAAAGAAAATTATTGGAAAAACAAAAACAAGGAAAGAAAAGAATGCGCCAAATTGGAAATGTAGAAGTCCCGCAATCCGCTTTTTTGGCAGTTCTTAAATTGGATTAAATTTAAAATATATGAATAAATTTTTATTTTCGTTGATGCTCATGCTTTCTTGCATGACTATGAAAGCACAATTGACGGCACCTACACTATCATA
>CAYYHC010000106.1:0-1986 GCA_964471715.1 uncultured Lentimicrobiaceae bacterium
CGGTGCGGAGGACACTTTCCAAGGAATGATTGATTTGGTGAATATGAAATCGGTTATCTTTAAAGATAAAGAACGCATTGTCGGCGATATCACGACCGACATGCTTGCACAAGCCGAAGAATCTCGGAGAACATTAATTGAAAAAATTGCAGATTTTGATGATGAAATTGCCAATTTATATTTAGATGACCAGGAAATCAGTGTTGAACTTTTGATGGCTGCCATTCGCAGAGCCACCATCAAATTGCTTATAACGCCGGTTTTATGTGGCGCAGCCTATAAAAACAAAGGTATTCAATTATTGTTGGATGCCGTTGTTGACTATCTTCCCTCCCCTACCGACCTTGGCGCAACCATTGCTCACGATCCTGATTATGAAGAAAAAACATATCAACGCATTCCTTCATCCAATGAACCATTTGCTGCTTTGGCATTCAAATTAATCAATGATCCATACGTCGGACAGCAGACTTTTATCCGTATTTTTAGCGGAAAACTCACCAACGGAATGAGTTTTTACAACACCAACAAAGGCAAATATGAACGTGCCGGACGCATATTCCGCATTAAAGCCAAAGAGCGCGAAGAGATAACCGAAGCCGGTGCAGGAGAAATTGTGGCATTGGTGGGAATGAAATATACACGCACCGGTGATACCCTCTGTGACGAAAAACAACCTATCTTGTTGGAATCCATTCAGGTACCTCCGGCAGTTATTGAAATGAAGGTTGAAATGACCGACAAGAAACACCGCGACAAGTTGAGCGAAGCATTGGCAAAATTATGCAACGAAGACCCTTCATTTAGAGCACATTTTGACGATGAAACAGAAGAAACCATCATTGCCGGTATGGGCGAGTTGCACTTGGAAATCCTGGTTGACAGAATCATAGATGAATTTAAAGTTCCCATCACCGTTGGGGAACCATCGGTATCTTTCCGCGAAACCATCACAAGTGCTCACGAATGTAATTACAAACACGCCAAACAGAGCGGCGGTAAAGGACAGTATGCCCAAACCGTGATTCGCTTTGAGCCTAATCCGGGCAAAGGATTTGAATTTGTGGATATTAGCAAAGGCGGTGTCATTCCAAAAGAATACATTCCATCTGTACAAAAAGGATTATTGAAAGCAATGAACAAAGGACCTTTCGCCGGCTATCCCGTTGTGGACGTAAAATGCGTTTTGTTGGACGGAAGTCACCACCCGGTTGATTCCAGCGACATGGCATTCCAACTTTGTGCGGCAATGTGTTTTAAACAAGCATTCAGACAAGCCAGCCCTGTTTTGTTGGAACCGGTGATGAAAATTGAAATCAACGTTCCTGATGATTATATCGGCAACGTTACCGGCGACTTTAACAAACGTCGCGGCAAAATTGAAAGTATGCGTCGTTTCAGAAAAGGCTCCCAAAAATTAGACGGTTTTATTCCGTTAATGGAGATGTTCGGTTATTCCACCGCTTTGAGAAACATTACCAGCGGTCGTGCCAACTACTCAATGGAATTTTACCAATATATGCCAATGCCCGTTGCCAAGCAAGATGAGATTGTAAAACAACGCATTGCCGATAAAAAGGTATAATTGAGAAAGTTATTCTCATTTACAATAATGTTTTTTTAAAATACAGTTATCCAAACGGCTGTTTTTACGAAAATCCTTTGTACTTTTGCAGTCTTAATAAAAATAGAGAATTATGCAAAAAACAATATTGGTAACCGGTGGCGAAGGACAATTGGGAAAGAGCTTGCAAGCTATTGCAAAAAAGTTTGAAAAATCTTATCGCTTTATTTTTACGGATATTGACACTTTGGATATAACTGATAGTGAAGCAATTCGTAATGTGGTTACTGAAAATAATGTTGAAATCATCATTAATGCTGCCGGTTATACTGCCGTTGACAAGGCGGAGCAAGATGAAGCCAAAGCTTATTTATTGAATGAAACTGCCGTTTCGTATTTAGCAAAAGCAGCTGCTGAGAACG
>CAYYHC010000106.1:1996-3610 GCA_964471715.1 uncultured Lentimicrobiaceae bacterium
CATATTTCCACTGACTATATTTTCGATGGAAAAGCGCAAACGCCCTATATTGTGGACACAAAGCCGATGCCGGTTTCCGTTTACGGAAAATCGAAATGGGCGGGCGAGTTGGCGGTTCATGCAGCAAACGGTCATGCAGCGATTATCAGAACTGCCTGGCTTTATTCACCTTATGGAAAAAATTTCGTAAAAACAATGCTGCGTTTGGCTGATTCGCAACCGACCATTAAGGTTGTTAACGACCAAATTGGTGCGCCCACTTTAGCCGGCGACTTGGCAAATACCATAATGCAAATAGTTGAGAACAATCATAAAATCAAGAGCATAGAGACTTATCACTTTGCCAACAAGGGCATCATTTCGTGGTATGATTTTGCCAAAGAGATTATGCGGTTGGCCAATAAATCCTGCACGGTTCTTCCCATTTCCACGGCAGAATTTCCTGCGGCGGCTACGCGTCCCGCCTACTCCGTTTTCGATTTATCGAAAATTGAAAATACTTTTGATTTGCAAATTCCCGATTGGCAGCAGAGTTTAGCACAAGTTATGCCGCTCATTATTCATCATTATTCTAATAATATTCTATAGATTAAATCGTTACATCTAAATAAAAAATTTACGAATATGAAAAAGGTCTTTTTGTTTATATTAATTTTCTGTAGTTTTTCCGCTTTTTCACAAAATGTGGATGGCGGTGCAACAACGATTCTTCAGAATGTTTCAAAAAAATATCAGGCTTTTACAACCATGCAAATTAATTATACCTATAAAGTTGTAAAAGACAAAAAGACATTGAGTGCACTCACCGGAAATGTAATCATTAAAGGAAACAAGTATTATATATCCTATGATAATCAATATTTTTATTGCAATGGGATAACGATGTGGAATTATCAAAAAGCGACCAACGAGGTTTCTATTTTTGATTATGAAGAATCGAATGATGACATGCTTAATCCGGCGAAGATGTTGAATAATTGGCAAAAAGAGTACACCGCAAAATTCATTCGTGAAGAGGTGGAAAGTGGAAAAACCATTCAAGTTATTGATCTCACACCGAAAGTGGGGCAATCCTATTACAAAATAAGATTGGTCATCAACAAGAGTAATCTGAACATATTGCGAAGCTCTATTTATCAGAAAGACAATTCAATACATACTTATTACTTTGACAAATTTGTCACTAACGCAGCAATCGCCGACAGTCAGTTTGTGTTTGATACTGCCAAACACCCGGGCGTAGAAATCAACGATATGAGATAACTGATGCAAAAGAGCAAATTTCAATTTCTTTATTTTTCAATTCTCATACTCCTTGCAGCATGTAATCCTTCCAAGCATTTGAGTGATAATGAGTACATGCTTACGAAAAATTCCGTAAAAGTAATTGATAATAAGAGTCTTGAGTTTGACGATTTATACTACACCGTACGTCCCATCACCAATAAGAAATTATTAGATGTATTTCCCATCAAAACCTCCATTTATGTGAACAATCTTCCTAAAGTTGATTCATTGGGCAACGTGATTAAGGACACAAAATATAATCGCTGGATGCGCGGATTGGGGGAAGAGCCGGTCTTGTTGGATACCTCTTTAGTTAGTTATTCCATT
>CAYYHC010000106.1:3620-4292 GCA_964471715.1 uncultured Lentimicrobiaceae bacterium
TCTTTATTAGCATAATGAATTGCATAAAACTTTTCAAATTGCGATGAAAAATTTAGGTCATTTTAATGCCGAAGTATGGCACGAGATTAAGTACAAAGGTCCGAAAAAGTACCATCGCCATCGCCACAAAGCCGAAGTCATCTACTATGTGAAAGCCAATGAGGGTTTTTATATCAGAGAAGTAAATTATAATATAGAAATATTTGAATATAAGCGCATTATTCTGCAAGATACGCTTAATTCGTTCATAAAAAAAGGGGATAAATACAATGCTGAAACGCTTATGGCAGAACGAGAACGTATCGTTAATACCATTCGCGATAAAGGATATTATTACGTGTCAAATGATATTGTATCATTTGAAATTGACACCTTAAATTCATGTAATTTTATTGACAAAGATAGTAATAAAACACTATCTATCAATATTTTAGTAAATTTTTCTAAAATTAAAAATCCCAATATTCAAAATCAGTACGCCTATAAATTCTACTTCAATAATGTTTATATCTACCCTAACTACGAACAGTTGTACGACTACAGCAACAATCGGGCAATTCGTCATATTTACCATCGTAAAAAAGATTCAACCAATTATTATATTATTACGGAGAATGAAGTTATTTTGCCTAATGGTAAAAAGGAAAAAACAATTGCGGATATTCGTCCCAG
>CAYYHC010000106.1:4302-8018 GCA_964471715.1 uncultured Lentimicrobiaceae bacterium
ATAATATATTAACGAAAAAATCTCTACCCTATTCGCAGCAATTAATCGCTCGGTCACGCAAAAAATTATCTGATTTAAAAAACTTTAACTACATTGATATTGAAGTAAAAGAGAGTATAGACAAGCGGGACACCATTAACAAAATAGGGTATCTGAATACCACTTATCGTTTATCGCGTAATAAGTTACACTCATTAGCGGTGGAATTGGAAGCGCGAAGTGATAAAGGAAGTCTTTCACTTACCTATTCCAACAAAAATTTGTTTAGAAGTGCCGAATTTTTCAATATTAATGTATATGGGAGTGCCGGTTTTCGGTCAAAAGTGAACAATGATGACAAGTTTGTTTTATATTCGGAAAGTGTTGAAGCAGGTGCCGAGCTGTCAATGGATTTCAGAAGATTACTGTTTTTCAGAAAAACGCAAAATATTGAAGCCGTATCTTATGGAACATCGTTGCGATTAGGGGCTCACTATCAACACAATTCGTTGTATGAAAGGTCTTTATACAATCTTGCTTTGGTTTATAATCTTTCTCACAATTATCAATTAACGCATACGATCACGCCCATTGATTTGAGTGTCATCAAAATTCTATCGACCGGAGATAAATTCCAAGAAGTGATGGCTCTCTATTCCAAGGACTTTCAAGAAAAATACAAAGACAACTTTTTACTTTCGTTCAAGTATGGGTTAAGCTATACATATCCCACAAAGAACAAACGCAACTCATTCACCATTCGTTTTAAATGGGAATCGTCAGGTATGTTATTGACCGGATTGAACAGTATTTTTAATGCGCCTAAGAATGAGAACGGACAATTCACGATTTGGGGTGGTGATTACGGTAATTATGAATTGAGTGAAATTGATTTACGTTATAACTATACGATTAACAAAAACAACTCTATTGCCATGCGTTTTAATTTTGGAATTGGTGTTCCGTTGTGGAATGCGACGACGCTTCCTTTTGAAAAGAGTTTCTTCCTTGGCGGTGCGAACAGCATGCGCGCGTGGGAATACCGAACATTGGGACCGGGTTCATACTATACGGAAGAAGAGTTGACACACGATATTAGAACCGGCGATATTAAATTGGAAATGAATGTGGAATATCGCGGAACAATTTATAAGTTTATCAAATACGGCATTTTTGCCGATGCAGGCAATATTTGGTTGTCGCATAAAGATGAAGCCATGCCCAATGCCGAATTCCAAATCAATCGCTTTTACAAAGAAATAGGGTTGGGTGTAGGCGTAGGAATTCGTTTTGACTTCAGCTTTTTCATCATTAGAATTGATGCGGCACTTCCTATCTACGATCCCAGCCGTGCGCCCGGCAACCAATGGCTCAAAATTGTAAACGAAAATGGCAATAAATCTCTCAATAAATCTCTGAATATAATCTTCGGTATCGGTCATGCTTTCTAATCAACAATTTACAGAACTTTTCCAATTGCAAATTCCTTTTGACCTTACGCCGAGTCAAGTGCGTGCCATGCAGTTGCTGACTTCGTTTGTTTGTGAACCACAGAATGAGCAAATTTTTATTCTCAACGGCTATGCGGGAACCGGCAAGACCACTTTGGTAAGTGCATTGGTCAAAACGCTGAAACAGCTACATCAAAAGTGCATTTTGCTTGCGCCCACGGGACGTTCCGCCAAAGTATTTTCCGTCTATTCGGCGCACAAAGCATACACGATTCACAAATGTTTGTACCGACTTAAAATGCAGGACGGAATATCATCGTTTGCGCGGCGCGAGAACAAGTGTGCGGATACCATTTTTATTGTAGATGAAGCCTCTATGATTGCCGATTGCGAATCGGAAACGCCATTGTTCGGAAACAAAAGTTTGTTGGAAGATCTGTTTTCTTTTGTGTTTGAAGGTGACCGGTGCAAACTGCTCTTGGTGGGCGATAATGCGCAATTGCCACCGGTACATTACGAAGAAAGCCCTGCCCTGTCGATTGAGCATATTCAGCGCAATTTCAATCTAAACGCCTCTTCATGTGAGCTGACCGATGTAACGCGCCAAACCCTCGACTCGGGAATTTTACACAATGCTTCACTGTTACGCCATAAAATTCAGAAAGAAGACTATCATTTTCCGTTGCTTTCCAATACACATTTCAATGATTTTCAAAGAGTTAACGGTGAGGATTTAGAAGAATTGCTTTGTACATTGCACTCCAATTATTCTTCCGATGATATTGTAATCATCACCTATTCCAATAAAAGAGCATTTATTTATAATCAAGAGATTCGGCATCGGATTCTTTATCGTGAGAATCGAATTGCCGCCGGCGACTACATAATTGCCGTAAAGAACAACTATTTTTGGATCAAAGATGATGCTGAAATCGGTTTTATTGCCAACGGCGACAATATGGAGATATTGTCCATCAACAGAATAGAGGAGTTGTATGGATTTCATTTTGCGGATGTGACGGTAAGACTTTGCGATTATCCGAATCATGACAATATAGACATTAAGATTATTTTGGAGAGTTTAGATTCGGAGGGAGCGGCGTTGAGTGGGGAGCAGAACAATCAATTATACAGTGAGATAAGTAAAGATTACGAAGATATAGCATCCAAAAAATTGCGTTATTTGAAGATGAAGAATGATCCGTTTTTGAATGCGGTGCAAGTGAAGTTTTCCTATTCGCTGACGTGTCATAAGACGCAGGGCGGGCAGTGGGCGGTGGTTTTGTTGGATCAAGGATTGATCAAAGACGGTATTCTAACAAAATCCTATTTTCGTTGGTTATATACAGCCCTCACACGGGCAACCGAAAAAGTGTATTTAATCAATTTTAACGATATCTTTTTCGGAAACGACTAACAGCAGAGCCATGACGAAATCACCCAAACCAAAAAAATTCTTGCAGCGCCCCGATTATCCGGGCGGGAGGAAAGCCATTCATGAGTTTATAAAGGCAAACTTGCAGTATCCGGAAGATGCGTTAGCGCAGCAATTGGAGGGGGTGGTGACCGTCGCCTACCAAGTAACGGATGAGGGAGAAGTGGAGAGTGCCCGAATTGTAAAAGGGTTGTCGCCAACCTGCAATGAGGAGGCACTTCGTTTGGTGAAGATGCTCCAATACAGCAAGGTCTATAATCATGGAGTGAGATTAAAATCGAATCACAAGATTAATATTCGTTTTCAAATTGTTCGGACAGAGCAAAAGAGTCTCCGTATTTCGTATTCGGTAACATCGAAAAAGCAGAAGAAATCGGAATCGCAACCGGCTGAGAACCAGCCGCAAGGCTATTCCTATACATTGGTCATTCATAAGGATTAGGGGAATACCTTCTTGTCCTAAAGGGGGCACTCCAACAAAAGAGGGGATTATGCGCCAACGATTGTAGCGGATACCCCGCAGCAGCTTTCCAATGCACAATTTACAAGTCATAATTTACAATTCTATAAGTAAAAGTGGCGACAGGGTCAGGCTGCGAGGAGTACGAGCGAAAAGCGTGACGGCAGTTTTGCGTAGGAATCGAGTGTAGAAAAACTGCCGGGGCGCCCAAATGCAATAACTAAATAGCTTATTAATTCAATAGCATCGGTCTGCTCGGTTTATACAGAATCGGATGTTACGAGTAATTGACATTCCCACACATTTGAGTTCTAATGATTCTGTTACTTGAGAAAGATAGGTAGTGTCCCAAAAAGTGTGTATTTTCTTGTTTCAATAAGTTTTGCAAAAG
>CAYYHC010000107.1:0-7948 GCA_964471715.1 uncultured Lentimicrobiaceae bacterium
CTCTTATTCTCTTTTTGTTCCATAAAAGTTGCTACGCCGTTCAATATTGAACTATCGCACTGTTTACATACATCAAAAAAGGTTTGTTTCTCCTTAGTTTTAGGTTTATTAATCTGTTTCTCCAATCTTTGATAGGTCTCTTTTATAGATATTAAATTGTATGTGAAAGATGAAATGTCAAAATAAATATTTTTTGTATTGGGATTGTCCAATGTTTGTTTATAAAATGAATCGGGTCGTAATCGGTAATTGGGTTGTTTATCATCAAATACACAAGATGAATGCAAAATAAAAAATTCGACTAAGTTGACAGCATCTATCCACGGAATATCAATTGAGGAATTTTCAAAAGGTTCATTGAATATTTGAATAAAATCTTTGGACTCAGATTTTTCAATCACTTGGTCGCGTATTTTTAACAACAATTCTCCATAGATTTTTCGACGACAGCGATTTCCTGTTGTACTATTATCAGGTAACAATTTCTCTAATGCCGAATTGATGAAATTGCCCCCAATAAGTCTTTGATAATTTGATGATGGAAGGTCTAACTTCTCTTTTAAAATTGGATAATCTTTTTCTTTTTCCGTAGTCTCTTTGTCACAAGTGGCAGTCAATTCATCATAATATTCATAGAGTTTAATAGAATAAATGGTTTTGATTATAAAGAGTAATTTAATATCTTCCATTCTATTGGTCATTTTTTCCAAATAAGAAATTACACCAAAGACATCTCCAATGGAAATGTTAAAGTTACTATTATTAATATTCAGAATAAATTGAATTTCGGTATCCAACTCTTTCAGTTTGTTGGTACCAATCCATTGTTCAAAGTATTCTTGCAATTCCAACAAAACGGATTTATTAAACATAACCGCTTCCTGAATTTTCAAAAGATTTTTAACACTTTCTTGTCCGTTCCGGTCTAAATTTTCATTAGTCCAAGTGTCGAAAAGGTATTTTTTGAATAGGATTTTATTGTATAAACTATCCGACTTGCCATCATATTCTTTCATATTGAATAGCAGTGCTATTAAGTGGCGTAATGTGCGAAGATTACGGGGAATTATATGGCTGGTAGCATCTTTGGAATTATAAAAAAGATACCGCGTTTTAGCATAAATAAGAGATAATACGGCGTGCCGGATAGGTTTAGGTTCTTTTTCTTCTTTGTCATCCTTTAAAGTTTTAAGGATTAATTTCTTGTCGGCTAAAAAAGTATCTACATCCGGAAGATAAATTCTATGCGTTCGAGGGAATAACTTGTCAATGTATCGATCCGCCATTTCGACAATCTGTTCTTTCCTCATTAACTCTTCTTTATTTAACAATTTTTCAAATTCTCCGTAGAAGTTCAACTGAATGACTTGTTCCAATTGCTCCAATTTTATAGCCATAAAAATTAATACATTAGGCAAAATCAGATACTTTCTGATTTGTTCAACCATCGTTTGGGCATATCGGGTATTCAAATCAATATCATCGATAATCAGAATTAAATTTCCTTTATTGAAAAATTTTAAATAACAAGCAATAAGGTTATTTAATTTTTTCTTTATACTTATACTCGCTGCTAAATCCACCAAACTATCCACCTCATCTTGTTCATAACAACTTTTTTCATTATGCATTACAAATAAATCGTGCTGAACACATTGAAATTTTTCTATCAACTTTTTCTTGTCATTATATGAATTTTCACAAGGTGTTTCACAAGAATCATCAAAAGCAGATTTGTTTTTAAAAGCATCTTTAATCTTATTAAACATTTGAGCAACAACCAATTCCAAAATATTACACTTCTCTTCAAAAAAAGAGGGATCTATTAAATCCAATTTATGGAAAGTATTCTTATTTATTGCGGAGTATTCATTGTCTTTAATATTAGTCTCTGTTTTTTGATATTTCTCGATCATTTTGATGGCAGAAAGCATACAAGAGGTCTTCCCACTACCACGTTCCCCGATAAAGGCAAAAATGTTATTATGAAACTCGTTTTGCCACGGATCCTCTTTCTGTTGAGCATTATCATTTTGTTTCTTAGGGCAATTCTGCTCATCCAAAAAAGAGTCAATTTCCAAAAGTGCTTTTTGATATTGATCGTGAAAAAGGCTTCCTTCTTTTTTAGATTCAATAACAGGACGTGTTTCTTCTCCAATGGTAAAAGTGATGGTATCATTACTAATATTGGCGTTGGTATTGGCGTTAGGGTTGGTGTTGTGGTTGTTATCAGCCATAATTATTATGTTTGGTGAATTATTTATTCTATTTTCTTAATCATTTACATAGTCAAATTGAAAGATATTCTGTTGTTAGTCATTTCTTTAGCTATTAAAACTTTGCGTTGCAATTATACACCTTTTTTCTAATCAAGCAACACTTTATTTTTAAAATAATATTCTATTTAATTACTTTATAATCAAATAATTAAATCAAAATATGATGTATCATGGTATCGAATAGATTGTTTAACAGACCTCAATAAGACAAGAAAAAGTAAAAAAACAGAGCCGTTTCTCTTAAAAAACGAGTTATTTTATTAAAAATTATTTTTCACAAGTGTCGGCTCACTTTATAACCGATAATGGGATCGGGAAGTTTCATCGAAAACCACTTGAAAACGCCGACTATTTTCTGTTAAGCATCAATTATTTACATTTTTGCATCATCATTCTACTGCAAAAGCAACCTTATTGCATATATTATGCATATAATAAATTACTTTTTTGCAAAAAATAATCAGTTATCTATTTAAATACTTGAAAAAGAATCAATTACAACAACTTCACTATTAATATTTGATTTTAACTTAACTACCGGTCTTATTTTTTGGCAGTATTATAAACATTTCTGCATCGTTGTAAGTTTGTGCTACTTTAATCATTCTGGTAAGAGCGGAATACGTGTAGCCCTTGCCAAACTTCTCGGTCATTCTTTGCGACAATGTCGCAAGAATTCGTCCACCATATTGCGAATAGATTTCATATTGTAGTTGTGTAGTGATATAATTACCTATTAACCAATAAAGTCGGCTTGTCTCTGCATTAAGCGAAACCGCTACCTTTTGAACAGCGTTTTGAATTAGTTGTTCTATGCCGGCTAATAATTCGTTGCTTTTTTGGGGATATTAGTGATAGTTCGGTTTCCATTATCTATTTGTTTTTGGACTATTTTAAATTCATCAACAGTACTCTTTTTGGTATAGTGACTTTATTCATTCCGGAAATAATTTGAGCCTGTTTGTTTTGACCCGTAAAAAAACGAGTATTTATTATTATTAATTGAGTTACAAAAATACAATATTTCTCATTAAAACAAACTTTTTTAAAATTTTATTTAAAACATTGATTATTATTGATTTATGCCGTTTTAGAGTTTGTAGAAGAGGTCTTAGTATATATGATTGATGAGGTTTTATAGAAAGCATTTCTAAATTCTATAGTAGTCCGATTTCATCTTGTCGGTTAAAGTGTAATCCACTTTGCTCATCGCTAAACAAAAATCAGCCAACTCTCGAAACACTGCGACTTCGGTATCAAAACTCTTCATAATTATTCTTTTAAAATTCGATCAACTCTATGCTATTTTCATTACTTTTGCATCCCGATTTTTAAGGTAAAAATGTCCGATTTGTTGTTAGTTAATAATAGATTATGAAGCCAAAGAATGAGAAACGATCAAAAAAATGTAGAAAAAGCACCGATAAGACGGGTAAAACCGGAAAAAGAAAACTTTCCAATCTTGTAAAACCTGACCAAATGGGAGTGGAAGAATGGCAAATTGAACTAAGAAAGCAAATTGCAATAGAAGAGAATTTCGGCATCAACTACGTCAATAAACTATTATGTCCGGGCGAGTATCTCGTTTCCAATTCTCAAACAAGAAGTGACTACAAAGTGGTTTATCGGGGCGTAAAAAGTAAATGGAATTATTGTTCATGCATGGATTTCAAGACCTCACAATTGGGTACATGTAAGCATATTGAAGCAGTGAAGTTATGGTTGGGCAGCAAAGTTCAACGCACCATTCCAAGCTATACTTCCGTTTATCTCTCCTATCGCCACAAGCGCAAAGTGTGCATTCGCATCGGCACCGATAACCAAGAACAATTTAAAGCTCTTTCAACCGAATATTTTGATTCCAATGATGCTTTACTTGAACAATCATTTGATCAATTCGAAGTTTTTCTTCGCAAAGCTCACCAAATTGACGACACTTTTCGGTGTTACAAAGATGCTATTTCTTTCGTTTTGGAATATCGGGATAAAAAACGACGTTCCGAACTCGTACGTCATTACGAAAATGATACTTTGAATACGCTTCTCACTGTGCCGCTGTTTCCTTATCAGTGCGAAGGTGCTCGTTTCTCTTTTAAAGCCGGCAAATCTATCATTGCCGATGAAATGGGACTTGGTAAAACCATACAGGCAATAGCGACCGCCGAAATGATGAAACAAGAAAAAATGATAAGCTCGGTGCTCATTGTCTGCCCAACTTCGCTCAAATATCAGTGGAAGTGCGAGATAGAACGATTTACAGGTCGTAAAAATGAGGTGATTGTTATTGAAGGCGGTCACCATAAAAGATGTGAGCAATATGAATCCGGCGAATTTTACAAAATCGTTTCCTACAATAGTATGAGTAACGATGTCAAAATTCTGGGTTCATTGAGTGTCGATATGCTCATTATGGATGAGGTGCAGCGTATTAAAAACTGGAAAACACAGATGTCTGCCGCTGCTCGTCGCATTGAATCACAATATACTGTAATATTGTCAGGTACACCACTTGAAAATAAATTGGACGAATTATTCTCTGTCGTTGAGTTGGTAGATCAATTTTGTCTTTCGCCCTATTACAAATTCAAAAAAGACCATGTCATTTTAGATGAAAGCGGGCGTGTTATCGGTTACAAAAATCTAAACGCCATAAGCCGCAAATTATCGGAAGTGATGATTCGGCGCACCAAAAAAGAGGTGGCTCTACAAATGCCTAAACGTACCGATACCAATATTTTTGTCCCTATGACACAAAATCAGATGGACATTCACGACGAATTGAAGGCATCAGTAGCACGCATTATTTATAAATGGCGACAATATCACTATCTATCCGAACAAGACAGAAAGCGTATTCTTCTATTACTGAGCAGTATGCGTATGGTTTGCGACAGCACCTATATCCTCGACCAGAAAACACGTTTCGACACCAAAATTGATGAGTTGCTCAATATCCTCAATTCCATCTTTTCATCTGCAAACGAAAAAGTAGTAATTTTCAGTCAGTGGGAGCGAATGACGCGCCTCATTGCACAGGAATTGGATTCAAAATCTATCAAATATTCCTATCTTACCGGAAGCATTCCGTCCGCCAAACGTAAAGATTTGGTAAGCGACTTTACCGACAATCCCGACACTCGCATTTTCCTTTCTACCGATGCAGGCTGCACAGGACTTAATTTGCAGGCAGCTTCTACGGTCATTAATATTGATTTGCCATGGAATCCCGCTGTATTGGAACAACGCATTGCCCGTATTTATCGTATAGGGCAACTAAATAATATTCAGGTTATTAACCTTGTCTCCCCTTTTTCTGTTGAAGAAAATATGATAGGAAAACTAAAATTTAAAGCCTCCATGTTTGAGGGTGCTTTAGATGGCGGCGAAGATACCATTTTTATTTCCGATGATAAATTCTCGAAAATTGTAAATGTAATAGACGACTTAATTGAAGAGGATCAACAACAATCGGAAATCGAAATGGTTGCAGAAACGGAAACAATTCTCGATTTGCCCGAATCGGAAGAAAACGACTTTCTTCCACAAGATCCTATTTATGAAAATAAAAATGACATAGAATCCAAAGAGACAAGAGATTACACTGATAATATTGATAAAAAGTCTGATACAACGGAACCAACTTCACCCCACGAACATACTGTGGAAGATATTGATTCCGGTAATACGGAGGACGTAATTTCTAACGGGTTAAAGTTTCTAACGGGATTGGCTGCCGCCTTAAAAACAGAAGAAGGGAAAGAGAAGTTAGTCAATCAACTTGTAAAAACCGATGCTTCGACCGGCAAAACCTCGCTCAATATTCCCATACCGGATAAGCAGACCGTTAAACAGTTGCTGGATTTGGTTGGGAAATTATTGGGATAGAATGAATTAGTGGAATTATTGGGGAATAAATATAGTCCAATTTTCGGACTAAATCACGATTTTATTACCGGTCAGCAAATTGGAGGTTGGTCAGTTTGCATCGGAATAAACAATTACTGGTCTTATTATTTGACAGTATTATATAAATCAATAATAATCAATGTCTTAAATAAATTTTTAAAAAAAATTGTTTTAATGAGAAATATTGTATTTTTGTAACTCAATTAATAATAATAAATACTCGTTTTTTTTACGGGTCAAAACAGGCGTAAAGTGTTGATTATTTATACTTTTATTGAATAAAATAAATCCGTGTTCACTTTTGAGGAGTGGCACAATTCACCAAAAAAAAATGGTATAATTCACCGAAAAATTTTAGTACAATCCACCGAATTTCAAAATTATTATGTATTTTTGGCGACAAATTTATTATAAACAATGAAAAATTATAAACCAAGAATTGCTGATGCACTTTTGTCAAAGAAGTTATTAGGTCGCGGAGCTGTTTTAATTGAAGGAACTAAGTGGTGCGGCAAAACAACGACCGCAAATCAAGTGGCAAAAAGTATCCTAAAAATGGATGATCCTGAAAATAAAGAGCAGAACTTGTTGATTGCTCGACTAAGTCCCCAAACCTTATTAGAAGGAGATACTCCTCGTCTGATTGATGAGTGGCAATTAGCCCCCTCGCTGTGGGATGCTGTCCGATTTGAAGTTGACCAACGACAGGAACCGGGGCAATTCATCCTCACGGGGTCGGCAGTTCCGTTGGACAAGGACGCACAAAACCTGATAAGTCATAGTGGAACAGGACGGTTTTCATGGTTAAAGATGCGTCCAATGTCTCTTTACGAATCCGGTGAAAGCAATGGTGCTGTTTCTTTGGAGAATCTTTTTTCTGTTCCTGAACAAATCGTGGCTGCTAACAATTTAGGACTTGAAGACATTGCCTATCTGATTTGTCGCGGCGGTTGGCCATGGACGATCGGTCAAGCCAAAGATATTGCATTGGATGCCGCATTTGATTATTATGATGCGATTGTAAATGTGGATATTTCCCGCGTTGACGGTGTAGCCCGCAATCAGGAAAAGGTTAAACGTTTGCTGCGTTCATACGCACGCCATCAAGGCGCAACCGCTCCGGTAACCACGATTGTTGATGATATGAAGGTTAATGACTTGCTGACACTTGACGAAGATACTGTTTCATCCTATTTGAATGCCTTGAAAAAAATGTTCGTTATAGAGGAATCGCCCGCATGGAATCCGAATCTGCGTTCCAAAACGGCTATTCGGACTTCAAATACCCGTTATTTTGTAGATCCATCTATCGCTGTGGCTTCTTTAGGTATTGGAACAAAAGATTTGTTAGCTGACCTAAACACAATGGGACTATTATTTGAAACATTGTGTGTTAGAGATTTGCGAGTTTATGGGGAATCTTTGCTCGGCAATGTTTATCATTTTCGTGATGCAAAAGGATTGGAATGTGATGCCGTGATTCATCTAAGAAATGGCTCTTACGGTTTGATAGAGATTAAGTTAGGTGGTATTTTAGTGGATGAAGGTGCAAAATCGTTGCTAAAGTTATCCAATAAAATTGATACGCAAAAGATGAAAGCACCTTCTTTCCTTATGGTACTCACTGCCGTTGGAGCATACGCCTATCGTCGCGAAGACGGCGTTTATGTTGTCCCCATCGGCTGTCTTAAGAATTAGAACCGGGGAAAAGACCCTATAGAAAAACTCTCAGCAGATCTATTTTTAGATGGACAATTTCGATG
>CAYYHC010000108.1:0-5851 GCA_964471715.1 uncultured Lentimicrobiaceae bacterium
CATACGCTGCAAAATTACGATTTTTTTACTCGCAATTTTTTCGGGTCGCTATATGATAAATTATTTATTATTTTTTACCTCATTTTCAAGTGCTTCAAACCATACTTCTCCATATTTTCGGATAAGCGGTTCTTTTAAAAAGCGATATACAGGTATTTGCAGTTTCTTCCCTTTGTGACACGCGGCTTCGCAAACCATCCAGCGATGATAGTTAAGTGCGTCGTAATCAGGAAGTTTCTTAATTCTGATAGGATAAAGATGACACGAGATTGGTTTTTGAAAATCAATCTCGTGGTTTAAAAAAGCTTTTTCTATGGCGCATTTTGCAATACCGTCTTCATAATAAATAAAAGCACATGCTTCGTCTTCCAATAGCGGTGTAACAAAATCGCCTTCAGGATCATAATCAAATGTACCCGTCTTTTCGACTAATGCGATACCTTCTTCGGTCATGTATTTTTTAAAAATCGGATAATACTCTTCCAAATCCCCTATTTCGTCAGGCTCAATGGGTGCTCCCAAATCACCTTCTATACAGCACATACCACCACATTGAGCCAAATCACAACAAAAGGAATTGGTTATCAACTCTTCCGACACCAATACATTCCCTACTATCAACATTTTGTCAGAATTATCCGAGACGTTTTAATTGGACAGTGAAGTGACGCATCAATTCAGCTTCCCAAGTTATTTCAAGACCGCGAGTAATGGTTTTGCGTCTGTCATATACATTTTTCAATGCCACTGCAATAACATCCATGTGATTATTGGTATATACGCGGCGAGGAATGCAAAGACGGAGTAAATCCAAACCATTGAAACGATTTTGGCGTGTAACAGGGTCACGGTCAGCCAACAAGTAACCGATTTCGCAAGCGCGGATACCGGCTTCCAAATACAATTCGCAAGTCAAGGTTTGAGCAGGAAATTCTTCTTTTGGAACGTGAGTAAGCACTCTGTCGGCATCTACAAAAATGGCGTGCCCACCGGCAGGACGTTGATAAGGAATTCCAAATTCATCTAAACGTTTTGCCAAATATTCTACTTGTTTGATACGTGTTTCCAACATATCAAATTCAGTATTTTCATCTAAACCAACAGCCAACGCATTCATATCACGACCGTTCATACCACCATAAGTCAAATAGCCTTCGAAAGGAATACAGAAAGCTTTGCATCCATCGTACCATTCTTGTTTATTGGTAGCAATAAAACCGCCCATATTTACCAAACCGTCTTTCTTGGCACTCATGGTCATACAATCGGCATAGGAGAACATCTCTTTTGCAATTTCTTTAATAGTTTTGTTTTCGTACCCTTTTTCGCGGGTTTTAATAAAATAGGCATTTTCTGCAAAACGAGCTGAATCCATTACGACCGGCACATTGTATTTGTGACATAATGCACTAATTTCTTTAATGTTAGCCATAGAAACAGGTTGTCCGCCAACAGTATTATTGGTGACGGTCAATACGATAAATGGCACATTTCCTTTATTTTCCGCAAGAATTTTTTCCAATTTTTTAGGGTCGGCATTCCCTTTAAAAGGCACTTCCAATTGAGTATCTTTTGCTTCATCAATGGTAATATCGATTGCAAAAGCTTTACGAGATTCAATGTGACCTTTAGTGGTATCGAAATGGGCATTTCCGGGGATAATATTTCCGGGTTTTACCAAATAAGAGAAAAGTACGTTTTCTGCAGCACGACCTTGGTGAGTAGGGATCACAAAATTGAAACCGGTAATGCGGGTTATGGCATCTTTAAATTTAAAAAATGAAGTAGCACCTGCGTAACTTTCGTCGCCCAGCATCATTGCCGACCATTGACGATCGCTCATCGCACCGGTTCCCGAATCAGTACAAAGGTCGATATAAACTTGTTCCGCTTTAAGCATAAAAATATTGTTATATGCTTCTTTTAACCATTGTTCGCGTTCTTCACGTGTACTTTTGTGGATGTTTTCCACCATCTTAATTTTCCAAGATTCTGCAAAAGGTAATTCCATAATAATATTTTTTAATTTAAAAATTTATTTTTTTGATTTTTTATTCTCAGTCTGAGCTTGCAATGGAGCATCTTCCTTTGCTTTCGCATGCAAGGCGATGCACTTTGCACAACCGCCACACACCATTGTATTGGAATCTGCCACAATTTTTTGTCTTTCTTTCCCTGCTTCATCATAAAAATGCCATTCGCCCGCACAATTTCCACTTTGGTCATAGAAACCTAACTGAGCAAGTTTCCCGTTTTCGTAATAAACCCGTTCTTCTCCTACCGAAACACCTAAACGATAAGTGCAAGTCGCCTGCAATTTACCATTTTCATGATAAGCATTCCAAACGCCGTCCCGAACATTGTTTCGAACGCCGCCTTCCATATATTTCTTTTTGCTTCCGTCACTCTTTTTACCATCATAATAGTGCACTTCGCGAATTAATTCATCGGTATAATTACCATTTTCATCTACTCGGTAATAATAGACGTCGCGCGGACAACTATCGGGATAAATCGTCATCACTTTTCTGCCCGGCATAGTATCATCAGGGTCAATGGCTACTTCCGTTTTTTTAGTGTGGCACGATACTGCCAACAACAATAATAGGGTAAAAAAAGAAAAATTTACAATCTTTTTCATTCTTATTTTTCCTCTTCAACTTTATTATACGATTTATTTAATTCAAAAAGAACTTCTTCCGTGATATCTTTCGTTACATCTTTGTAAAGCATAAAAGGAACATCTTTTTGATAGGTAAGAATGTAAGAAGCGTTGCGTTTAGCATTGATTCGGGCAGCCACCGTTTTAACGGAATCCAACATCTGTTGATTGGCTTTGTATTGTCTGTCAGATAGTTCGCTAACTGTACGGTTATAATCCTCTTCCAATTTTTGATACTCTTTTTGTAATTGAGCACTTGTATTTTGCACTTGTACTTCCGTCAAAAGACCGGCTTCGTAATTCTTTTGAAATTGTGCATATTTACGTTGAAAATCTTGTTGTTTTTGAGAGAAAATACTCTCTTGATTTTTCATTTCAGCATCCAATTTCTTGGTTAACTCTTCGATTAACAAATAATTGGCATTGATAGAATCGATATCAACATACAATACTTCGCCGGTTCCTGGTTTTGCATTCGTGGGTGTAGGAACAAATTCTTCATTCGCTCCCGGTTTTCCGCAACAAAAATGCAAAATATACAAAACAACCACTGCAATTAGCAATAATCCGGTTAAAATCCAATTCCCATATTTGCAGAAACAGTTTTTATGACTGCAAGTCTCTTTTTTAGAAGTATTTTCTGTTTGAGGTTCAACATCGCTCTCAACATTCCATACTTCAGTTTGTGCGTTTTCGTTATTTGCTATCGTTCCTTCGTTAGCCGTCGGCTGACTTCCCATTTCTGTTTCTCTGTTTAATTCGTCTTCCATTTTACTTTGATTTTTTATTTATACTATTCATTTTCAATCTGTTATAATATGCAACTAATTTTGCTGCAAATCATATCAAAACAACCTGCAAAATTACACATAATTTTCCAATAAAGGTATCAAATAAACAGAAATATTCAGAAAATTTACAAATAGTATTTATCCTTATTCATTCATATTCGCCAAGTGTTCTAAGGTGTCACCGGAAAGTCGATAAATGGTCCAATCGCTCATTGGAACGGCACCCAAGGAGAGATAAAAATCAATGCTGGGTTGATTCCAATCCAAGCAAACCCATTCAAAGCGTCCGAGATTTCGTTTTTGGGCGATTTTTGCCAAGTGTATCAGCAGTGCTTTTCCGAACCCCCGCCCGCGGTATTCGGGACGAACGAACAAATCTTCCAAATACAGCCCCGCGCGCCCCATAAATGTCGAAAAATTTTGAAAAAACAGCGCAAAACCAATCGGAATTCCACCCAACTCGGCAATCACCACCTCCGCCGACTGCTTCCTAAAAATCCACTCATCCAAAATCGTTTCGTCTGCAATGGCTTGGTCTTCCATCTTTTCATAAATCGCCAATTCACGAATCAACTGCACAATCAATGTTAAGTCCTCACACGTCGCCAAGCGAATGACAAAATTTGCTTTATCTGTTTCTTTCATAAATACTTACAATAAATTATTAAAGTCCGCTCGGAAGCGTCAACTGCAACCCGACTTGTAATTTAGGCAATTCCGGTAATTTATTTCCACCTGCAACAGACGGATTGTAAATCAAATCGCTGATTCGATATTTGGCATATACGGCAACAATTCCCACGCCGAAGCCCAACCGCACACCATAATCGAAATCACGGATATATCCTACTTGCGGCGTTGTTTCCACAATTGTAGTTTTTCCTTCGTGTCCCACAGCTTTAAAGCGATTGTAGAAATTCCAACCACCATAAATGCCTGTATCTACAAATATTCCATATCCCGACAACGTTCCCGCACACAACCTGAATCTTTGATAAAATTCTAACTGCAAAGAACTTACACGCATATTTTGTCTAAAATATTTCTCTTGTTTATTAAAATTTGCCAAACCATACCATGTGGCACCGATTTCCAAATTTGCACCCAAACTGTACCATTTGCAAATATTGCCCTTGAATCGCATACCAAAGGCAAAACTTTCCGAATTGCCATAATAAACACCATAATCCTTTGATACAGGCGGCGTTACAAATCCCCAAGATAGATAAGGTGCTATATTGTACTTTCCATTCACGGAATGAGCTCTTAAATGATGTGCTGTCCCTTTCCGATAGCTCACGGTACGTCCACAAGTTACAATAAGATCCTCATTTTCAAGATTTTGTTTTTCCCAAGCCAGCGCTTCCTCTTCCGATACTTGATACTTCGTAAAATATCCGTCATACCAAATCCGAAGCGTTTTATTGATTAATGCTTTTTTATTTAAAACCAAGCGGTTATTCTCCGGAGTAACTTCAATAGTGGCATAATAATCCAAAATATGTTGTTGATTTTCAACGTGAAAAGCAAGAAATTTTTCGCCGGAAACATTATTGACAATCACCATCACCACAGAATCTTTCGATTCGATGGAAATCGGGGATGTTGTTTCGGGTTTAGCGGGATTTTCTCCAAAAAAGAAGCCTGCCTGCGGCACTCCGTAACCGTAGGTGTAATCGAAATAGGGATGACGGTTACCGGATTGTTCAATCAATGCTTTCATCTGCATCGCGGTCATATCGGGACGTGTTTGCCACGCACATGCCGCAAAACCCGCCACCAACGGACTTGAAAACGATGTACCTGAAGCACTTGTATATAAGGCGTCACGCATAGGATTTGCCACAATCGCTGTTCCAAAAGCGCACACATTCGGTTTTAATCTGCCATCGGCAGTCGGTCCCACAGATGTAAAATAGGAAGGCCGCCCATCGGCAGCAATTCCGCCCACAGATAGAATCTTGTCGGCATCGGCAGGGGTAATGAGCGTACGCCACGAAGGGTCATCCCCCTCGTTGCCCATTGAATTACAGACTAATATTCCCTTATCTGCCGCCATATTAGCAGCTTGGCTCACCACCGATTTTTTCCCATCCATATCGTCAACATGATAACGGTCCTTGCCATAGCCTAACGAACTATTGATAATGTCGGCACCGTTTTGGTCCGCCCACTCCATTCCCTGCAACCACCACACTTCCTCGCGCGCCGGCTCCATATTCACTTCCGTCCGCGCCAACAAAAACTCCGCTCCCGTTGCCAATCCTAACAACTCGCCAGCACGAATACCGGCAATGCAACTCAAAACCATCGTTCCATGAGAACTCCATCCATACACATCCTCTTTTTTATTGGGGAAATTATATGTCTTAATAATCTGGTGATTATTGCGCAAATG
>CAYYHC010000108.1:5861-7788 GCA_964471715.1 uncultured Lentimicrobiaceae bacterium
CGCAGGGTGCGTGTCCACTTTCGGAAAACCGCCATCCAACACCGCTATTCTCTTCCCTTTCCCATCAATATGATTCTGAATGAAATATTTTCCCTGCATACACTGCAATTGCTCACTCAACTCTTTCGAACCATCGTCTTCGGGTGTTTTATCGTCTATTTCGCCAATTTGTGCGGGAGTTGCGTCTGAATATATTGCTGCAACATCCTTTACAAAAGGAAGTTGACGAATGGCTTCAATCTCTGTCGTCACCACCGCTACCGCATTCAACCAACGCGTTTCGCCCACCATTTCCTCAGAGTAGGCAGCGACGGTATTCACATATTCGTCATTTAACGGATAATCGGAAATGTCATACAAAGAAATCCCATTTTGAATACGCCGCTCAATAGCCTTCGCATCAAAATAGGAATAGGGATCAAAAGTGGTATTTGCTTTGTCGGTAAAATAAACCCAATAAAGACTTTGTGCATTTGAACACATCATAATGAACAAACACACGATTAGGAAAGAGAACCTTTTCATGACAATAATATTCTTTCTTATTTATTTTTAATTGCAGCAATTTCTTTCACTGCTTGAATGGCGGTATCAATATCGGCTTCGGTATTGAAAGCACCGATGCTTAAGCGTACTGTTCCGTGAATATCGAACGAGCCGATGCCCATGTGAACTTTCGGCGCACATTGCAAACCGGTACGACAAGCAATGTCATAGTCAACATCCAACATTGTACCAACGTCACCGGCATCAAAACCATTGATATTGAATGAAAGAACCGGATTTTGATTTTCGGTAGAAGTAGCGCAATATATTTTCACGCCTTCAATCGGGAGCAATCCGTCTCTCAATTTTTCCCACAATTTCATCTCTTGATGATGAATATTCATTATTCCTTTTTGGGTAATCCATTTCACACCGGCATTGAGTCCTGCCACACCCAACAAATTCAAAGTACCTGTTTCCAAACGATAAGGATATTCTTCCAAATGTCCCGGAACTGCGGAACGGACGCCGGTTCCACCATAACGCGTGTGATGAATGGTGATGCCTTCACGTACATAAGAACCGCCGATTCCGGTGGGCCCCATCAAACATTTATGACCGGTGAAAACATATACATCAATGCCGTTTTTTTCCATATCCATATCCACCGCACCGGCTCCCTGACTACCGTCAACGACAAAAATAAGACCATTTTCTTTACAAATTTTGCCGATTTCTGCCAATGGCTGAATAGTTCCGATTACGTTGGAGCAATGCGTACAAACTACCAATTTCGTGTTCGATTTAATATTTTTCTTTACATCATCGGGATCAACATAACCTCTTTCATCAAAAGGTAAATAGGTTACTTCTATCAAACCCTTTTGTTCCATCGAATATAACGGACGAAGCACTGAATTATGTTCCAACATAGTGGTAATCACGTGCATTCCTTTTTCTGCAATACCTTGAAGAATAATGTTTAAAGAATCGGTAGCGTTATAGCTGAAAGTCAATCGATTATAATCAGTTCCACCATTAAACAATTGTGTAAGCATTTTGCGCGTATCGGAAACGAGTTCGCCGGTTTCAATGGCGGCGTCAAAACCCGAACGTCCGGGGTTGACCCCATGCGTGCGATAAAAATTGTTCATAAAATCATAAACCTCTGTCGGTTTAGGAAAGGTAGTCGCTGAATTGTCTAAATATATCATAATTTTATTCTTTTTTTATGCCGGCAAAATTACATGATTATTTTCAAATATAATCATTATTTAATTTTTTATTCTGCAAAATTTTACCATTTTTTTCTGTTTTATTTGGGCGCCCCGGCAGTTTTTCCGCCGCACTACCCTACCCCAAACTGCCGTCACGCTTTTCGCTTGTACTCCTCGCAGCGGCGGCTTCCTTGACCTTGTCTTAAAATCCCTGCCCCAAAACT
>CAYYHC010000109.1:0-7740 GCA_964471715.1 uncultured Lentimicrobiaceae bacterium
TCGTATCGTACATAGTGCATTCTAATTCCGAATGCAGGAAGTTTTGAGATTTTTTGGAAACAATCGTGTTCCCACTTCATGTTTTTAATATCTTGGAAATCAATTCCATGAACACCTGCATCGAATCCGTTTTGAAGTACTTTTTGAATCCATTGGTCTGTTTTTGTTTGACGATATGACATTCCCAAACCATTTGCCATTCCAAAAAAGAAGACGGACGGAATGCGGTGCGCTTTATCGAACGACATAATTTCCGGCAGTTGATGAAGTCGCCGACCGAATATTGAAATAAAGCGATAGCAACAAGTTTTAAAGGTGATACGTTTGGTAAAGACGTGCCATAAACTTCGAAGCCATAGTTTTGGGAAAATTAAATCCCTGAAAACATGGTCGGAGGGGTAGAGGTGATCAACATCGTGGGAGATAATAACTTTCATAATCAATAATTTAGGAGTTGTTGATAGAGGGAAAGCAATATTTTTTCTTGTGAGTTCCAGTTGTAAATTTCCAAAGCGGCTTTTCGTCCGGCTTCACCCATTTTTTGTGCTTCGAGCGGATGGTCAATCAAATAATTGATATTTTTTCTAATAGATTCTATATCAAAAGGATCAACGCAAATTCCACAATGATTTTCTTCCACAATATTGCGCCAAAGTTCAAAATCGGAGCATATCATAGGTATTCCGGCAGCCATATATTCAAACATTTTGACAGGTAATGAGTCCCGATAACTTGGCAATGGATGTAATAGCAATAGCCCTACCATAGAATTGCCCAATAATTCATTTATCTTTTGTCTGTCAACATAACCCAAAAAGTCAACGTTAGCCCATCCGTTTTCTTTTTTCACCTCTTGTTGTAATGTATCGGGAGAAAATTTTCCGGCTAAATATAATTTGATATTTGTCTGATAAACAGCACCTACCATTTCAAAAATACCACGTTCCACAAATAAGCCGCCAACATAGCAGGCTGCTTTTTGCTTTTGTTCCCATGGTGTGAAATTAGTTATTTCGCTCAAAATCGGGAAATTATTAACGTTCACAACCGGAGCAGATGTAATTTTATGAAAGCGTTGCTGAATATGAGGCGTAGCCGTAACGATGGCACTTAATTTTTTAACACGTTTATTTTCAATTATTTCAGCAAACGTTGAAACAAAACGACGCATGAATTGGGGAATCCATGATTTTGTCAGGATTTGTCGTGGAAGATCTTCGTGGCTGTCATAAATCACCACTTTTCCCATTTTCTTCAACTGGATTCCTACCGATAATAATTCAGGATCGTGAAAGTGATATAAGTCTGCATCAATTTCGATTGTTTTTTTCAAGACAGACTTTCCTGAAAACAAAATACGCTTCAAACGATTAGATATTTTGGGAACGCCATATATATTAACCTCTTCCACAACTTTGTCATCAGCTCCCGCCACAATCAGGCTGACATCATAACCATTCCGTTGCAAAGAAACGCACTCTTTCAGAAAAATACGATCATCATTTTCAGAATGTACGGAGGTAAGATGGCAAATTTTAGTTTTCATTTTTTTTATTAAAAATTGATTGATAAATAGCAAGAAACTTTTGGCTATTGATACTTTTTGTTGCCCGTTTCAGTATAATATCTGTATTTTTTTGAATTAAATGATCCATATTCAAAGTAAGTGCGGTTTCTATATTGAATGAAGATAAGTCGCTCACCAACAAACCATTATCATTATTATTTATCCATTCGCGAGTAGCCGGCAAATCGGTAATTACCGGAATACATTGCAAACTCATTGCTTCCAACAAACTAATGGAAGTGGCGTCACTTTCAGGGAAAGCCATCCATATTTTAGCTTTGGAATACCATTTCAAATTATCCTCGCGCGAAAGCCAACCCACAAAAACGACAGAAGCCGAAAGATGCAAATCATTCACCAATTTTTTCAGTTTATCTTCTTCAGTTCCAACACCCGCAATCACCAACTTCCAATCACTATATTTTTCTTTTTTAACGAAACGATCAAAAGCATAAATTATTGAATCAATGCGATATAACTTATTCAAAAGTCGGTTAGAATAGATAATGTTTTCCTTTCTGCAAGTCATATCCGTCACATCCTCAATACCAAAATTGGCAATGGTTATTTTTAAGTTTTTTTCAACCATTTTCTGCATTTTATCTCCAATATATTGCGCATCTGCAGTCAAATAATCGGAATGGATCAAACAATATTGTGCCATTTTTTTGTATAAAAATCCCTTTTCCGGGGTTAATAATACATCACTTCCCCAAGCCGTTGTTACAACGGGAATATTAAAATGACGATTAGCTCTAATTGTAAAAAAAGAGGCAGTTATAATTTGCTGAATATGAATAATATCCGGTTTTTCATTTTGGATGATGGTCGTCATTTTTTTACATGCCGCAAAATAATTGAAAGGATTATGCAATGATGAATTCACAACATATTTCCGGACAATTTTAGAATCCATAAAATCGGAAGGAGAAGTCGTAATCAAAACAATTTCATCAAAATATGATTTTATGAGTTCATAAAAATTATAAATATGAACACTTTCTGATCCGATAAGAAGTAATTTTTTAGTCATGTTTAATTTTTGATATTTTAAGCAACCATCCTATTAATAAGATATAATACATTGTTTGAAAAGAACTTAGTAATATAAATCCTAATTCAATGCTATGGTTAATACCACCAATAATGACAGCGAGTAGGTAGAGGCTGTGTCCCAACAGGCTCAAAAGGAATGCGGTTTTTTGTTTATTGACGATTAATGGAATTTGCGAAATGGGGGAGACGATGAAGCTGAAGCAGAGCCACGGAGTGAGCAGTTGTCCGTATTCGCCGGCCTGCCGCCATGGTTCACCCAAAAACCAAGCGAAAATATCATCACCCCACAAAGCCACCACTAAATAGGTCGGAACTGCCATGCATGCTATTCCGAATAGTACTTTTTTGACCAATTTTTGTAAATCTCCTTTTTCTTGATAACAAACAGAGGCTTTTTGATAAAAAACCTGCCCGATGGCGGTTCCAATAATGGCAGACGGAGCAAATAGCAACCGCAATGTCCTTGAATGTAATCCTACTTTTTCTTTTACATAAAAATATGAAAGTAAAAAAACTTCGCCACTTTGTCGAAGTACATCGCAGAAAGCATGAAGCGAATTAATCAACGGGAAATTACGATATTCATACGACACCTCTTTCATCTCTGAAACGGTGGCACTTTTTAGCTGTTTACGGTCATTTTTCAAAAAACTGCGTAACAAAGGAATGATGGCAAAAAACTGTCCACCGATTTGTGAAGTTATCAGTCCGGATGAAGTGAAACCGGCATAGCCCAAACCAATGGAGGAACCTGCATAAACGGTACTTTGTGCAGTTTTGGAATAAGCCACATTTTTAAATCGTTTTTTACGAGAATTCCAATAACTGAAGATTTGGTACCAAGCCACCGACAGAACCGACAGCGGCACTAAATAAAGATAGGATGAGACATCCTCATTGTTTAAAATAGTGCATATTTGAGAGTTGAAAATAGCCATCAATAATAATGATAAGCAACTAATTACCAATGAAATAATAATTGAAACAGCAATTAGATTAATTGATTTTCTATCTTCTTTAGGCAACATGATTGCCAATTCGTAACGTCCGGTAGCAATGATGGAAAAAAGGTTGGCGACGGATAAATAGACCGATAAAACGGCAAAATCGGAAGGAGAATAAATACGTGCGATGATGGGTTCCACCAAAAAAGGAATGGCTTGTGCAATCACGTTTCCCGTAAAAATAGTGAAAACATTTTTAATAAAATCGGAAGCAAAATAGGATTTAAAAGGGATTTGCATCATTACTCATTATCATAATAAAACTCTTGCAGCTCAGGATATTGTTCCAAAATTTTCAAATCTTTATCTTTGGTGGAACCGATTACTTTTGCGGGATTGCCGGCAATAATTGAATAATCGGGGAAATCTCCCCTGACAGAACTATACGCAGCTACAATGCAACCTTTTCCGATAGTAGTATTGGGATTGATTAATGAATACGGTCCCACAAAAGTATATTTTCCAATATGAATACTACCTTTAACATAGCCAATTTTGTTAGCTACATCCGAATAATGGCTACCATATAATCTTATGGAATTATGACTTGAATGAGAAGCCAAGACAGTATGAAATCCTATTTGACAACCTTCTTCAATCACGATTGTGTTGCTGGCTTCAACAATACTATAGTGACCAATATAAATATGATCAGCGAGATACAGGGTTTGCGGATGATCCAAAAAGGCAGAGCTGCTTATCCGCGTATCGTCAATTCTTTTTCCCTGAAAGTTGTATTTTTGCAAAATCATCATCGGACGACTTCTTCGGGCAAAGAAACGATGAACCCTAAAACGGATGGAATTCATAATTCTTTTCAGACCATATTTCGGTTTAATTCTTTTAACCATCACTCTATTATATTGTTGTTCAGTATATTTTTGTCACAAATAAATTAAATTTCTTGTTTAATTTCGCTTTGCAAAGATACATGAATTAATCGTATTATTATCTTTGTGATTAGGATTTAAAACAATACCGGCGTAGAATGAGGCATATACAAAAATCATTAAAATGGACATTTTAACATTAGAAAATGGACAATTGGCAAGTGCAGTCACTGCAAAAATGCTGATAATCAATACTGCATTTTTACTTTCAATGCTATTTTTTGCATGTTTAATTGCCTTCCATACCGGCATCAAATAGAGTGACATATAAAGGAACAGCCCAATAATCCCATATCTCCAAAGCATCAGAATATACTCATTCTCAGCATAAATATGATTTTCATAGAAGTAGTTTTTATTAGGTGAAAAGCCAAAAATAGGTTTATCTTTTACCATTAGCAGAAGTTCCTTCCATATTCGTAAACGCTCCGTCCAAGAATTACTTTTGAGTGCACTTGAATCTAATAATGAAAGCGAATAATTCATTTCACGAACAGGCAAAGGAATATGCAAAAAGTGCATAATAGCTGCAAAATTAAGCACAAAAGCACTGACAAATAGAATTGAAAGAACTTGTATCAGCATCTTTTTCCACGAAATATTACTCAAAATGTAATTGAATGTCATCATAACAGCGAAAGCGACCATTCCTGTGCGTGATTGGCAACACAAAAAAACCACTAATGCTATGAAAAAATAAATACAATTCTTTCTTGACCAATTATTTCGAGGAGCGAACAGAATCAAAAAGAACAAAAACAACAAGGCATTATTATTAGGATTTCCCATTGTTCCAATTGCGCGCTTTGTTGCCGGTTCACCCAAACTATTATATCCAAAAAATACCAAATGTGGAGAATCTTTCCCACAATAATAAGGCATTACTATGTTGTTAAAATCCAATATGTTATAATAATGAAAAACGTTGAATACGACCAAACACAAAAAACATACCTCTAATATCGGTTGAATGTTATGTTTACCATATTGCTCCTTAAAAAAAATAAAAAAACACAATAATTTGAATAAATCGTATATTTCAAAATAGTTATTGAGTACATGAAATTGTTTATTAACCAATATTGTCAAAAAAATGTAACCGGATACAATAAAAAAAACAAGAATGGGAATAAAATTATTTTGCTTGTACCAGTCATTTTTTATAATAGTAAAGAGAAGCAAAACACAATAAAAATCGCTAATGTCCATATAAAAAGGCAAAAACGATATTTGAATCATAGGAGAAAAGAAAAATACAAAAAAAAAGGATAAATAAAGAAATTTCTCCAAAGATAAACTAAAAGAATTAGATTTATTTATATTGTCAATATTTTGCATCACACGTTACTCTCATTTTTTATTTAACCTCATATTGTTTTGATACGTAAAAAATGAGTATTTATCATTATTAATTGAGTTGCAAAAATACATCATTTTTTATTAAAATGAACTTTTTTAATATTTTTTTAAAGTGTTGATCATTATTGTTTTATGCCGTTTTAGAGATTGTGGAAGAGCTTTCAGTATCCATTGCTAATAAATTAATTTCGCCATTGATGTATGTCTTTTACACATACCAAATATTACGACTTCATAGCTCAATGTCTTCTACTCGTAGTACTTTTATACGATTTTTGTTTTTAATGTAGTAAATAGAATTCTCAATTATTCACTTTGATAGATGTGCTTACTTCAGTCATCTTGTCGAAATCCCACGGATAGTTCTGATGGACAATCACGGAAATTGTATAATTGCGCTGATCGGTTGCTTGATGTTGATAAGAGGTGTAGTACCGAATACTATTTCCATTTTGCGGATCAGTAACCGTCTGTTCGTAATATGAAATGTCGGTGATGGGATCAAATTTTTTTGTTGTACGGCACGTTTCCATTCGTTCCACAGGAAAAAGACTTCTATCGGTATAGTGAAATTCCGGACGAAAGACATCTAAAGGCGCTTTAGTGTCAGCATACACCAACATCTCTATTGTATCGGAAACAGAACAATACAACAACGCATTTTTATCGGGACTTTGACGCTGAACAAAAGTAGAAGGGACTTTTATAGAGAATGAGCTATCGTTAGAAAACAGTGTTATCGTATTGTTTTGAACATCCATCGGTGCAAAAAGAATTTGTTCTATTATTTTCTGCTGACGGAGAAGAGATTCATCGTCCGGTTTGCTTGCTCTCATATATGCCCCTATCATTGTACAAATTGTTGCTATGATAATGATGACAATACCATGATGGCGTGATTTTTTTTTATAAACATAACGCTTCGTCCCGTCTTCAGCTTTTATCTTTGTCAAAAGGGAGATTCCTAATATAATTCCTATCAATCCACCCAACACAGCAAATAAATATCCTAAAATAATGATCCATTTTCCTGATTTACCTTCCGAATTATTTTCTATCATCTCTTTTTTTGCTTGGTTATTACCCATTCAGCTCGTCGGGGTTATAAAAGATTTTATGTTTAATTATTCAAGGTCTTTATTACTTATTTGGAATTTAATATACTGATTTAAAATTAGTTAATAATTGCCCACTTATCTTGTAATCACCAATTTATTGGTCACTACTTGGTTGCCGTTCAGTGTGGCACGAACGAAATAGGTACCGGTAGGAAGTGAAGAAACATTGAATAACAATGGTGCTTTCATCGTTGCTGTTCCACTGTTCGTCGCCGCCAACCGCCCCACCATATCATAAATTTCAACGGCGGTAATATTATCATTAGTAGCAGTTTGAAGAGTAATTTGCGTTGTGGCGGGATTCGGGAATATTTGCAGGATTGTAAGATTTTCTGTCTCATCAATACCCGTCCTCGGGAAATACTCGTGTGCGCCCCTATCAATCCGGTTATTGTAAATTCGGTCGAAGCCCCACACGTCGGTAGCGGGAAGTAACAGCCCTGTTGTGTCGGGAGTACCGCTGTCGATGCAGGCTGAGCCGGGTTGCAGTACCCAATTGCCGTCGCTATAACCTGCACCTGTGAAGGCTGTCGGATTCAAAAAGTGAACATAGTGCAAAGAGGAATTATTCCCGTAATTTTCTGTTTCCAAATCAATATTGTTGTCACCGGCAAAACCGCCTTCGATGGCACAATAGCGGACATCGGCTTCGGTACCACCCATCTGTTGCGATGTGCCGCTATCTCTATTGCCCCATATAATACTGTTAATCAATATATTGACACGACTTGATTCGTTGTAAACTG